>JACMIS010000610.1 GCA_014381035.1 Armatimonadota bacterium | reverse complement strand
GCGAACTCCACCGCTTCGCCCCATCGCTCCGCGTCAAAGTGTATGCGGTCGTCGGTCGCGGCTGGCAAAGCAAGCACGGCGTGGTGGATGATCCGGTTATCGCGACGCTTCCCGCCCCGCTACGCGAAGCCGAGGCGCGTCGCCACCTCGCGTTGCCGTATTTACAGGTACCGAATACCTCTCGCTTTTCCTACGCGACGTTTTTGCCGTGGGACGAGGCACGCGCCGTTCTGGACCCGTATATCAAGAATCCGGATGCGGATCTGCGTAGCGACGCGCTTTCCGCATTGATCGGGGTGGCACGGTATCACGCCGACCGACTGGGCGATGTCCTGTCCCTCGTTCGTGCCCGAAACAACGAGCAGGACCCGGTGCGCGGTGCCCTGCTCGGTGCCCTCGCCGCCTTGCCACCGTCGCGCTGGCAAACCGGTCATCTGGACGAACTGGGGCAGATCATTCGTGACGCGCTGGATGCGTCGGATCTATCCTACGCGACCGCGAGTCAAGCCGAAGAACTGGTCGTCAAGACGGTGCCGTATCATCCGGGTTGGGCGGCGCAGTGGCTTGCTACGCTAGTGAAGGAGCGGGGGAATGTGACGTTCTCCGGCTTGCAGGACCGGCTTTCGGACGCCGATGTAAAGCGCATCGCACCCGCCCTTCTGCCGGTGCTCACATCGTGGCGGACCAACGAGCGTCAGCAGAACCTGTTGCGGGCGGCTATCGTGTTCGCCCGGCGGTTTCACGTCTTCGAGGAGTTCGGGGCACTGTTAGAAGGGGTTGTCAAAACCTCGAAACTCAGTTATATCGTTTCCCATATTCTCGATATTTTGCGCCGGTATCAACCCGACCGTTTCGCACGCCTGGTTCCGCAACTGCTCATCGCCGATAAAAGCGTCGTGACGCTTCCCGTCGTTCACAACTACCTGCACCGAAAACGGCAGGATTTAATCACGCCATTTCTGGGGCAGCAAGCCTACGAGGGGCGATTCAGCACCGGGCGGACGCGCTTCGTTTTGCCGCTACTTTTCGGTTTCGAGCGTTGGACGGCGGGGCAACAGGAGATTTTCGCGCAAACACTGGAGCGAGTCAGTCAGGATACCGCGCGAGACACCCCGGCTATTTCGCAGGTCATTTTGCAACTCGCCGCGTTACCGGCGGTGCATCCGGCGCGATTATTCGCCCTCGCGGACGTACCCGGCACGAAAACCGCCGTGCGCGATCTCGCGTTGCAGGCACTAGCACGGCTGGACGCGGGGCAGGGGGTGCCGGTGCTGGTCGAGGCACTCGGCGACGACCGTGCGCGTATCGCCATCTACGCACTCCGTGCGGCGATACTCGAAATGCCCGCCGACCGCGCCCTGACGCTGCTACAAAACGCGCCGACGCAAAAAGTGACGGTCGCAAAAGAAGTGGTGCGGTTGCTCGGCGATCTGCGCACGCCGCGCACGCTTCCCGTTCTGCTCGCGATGGCGCAAACGCCCCTGCATCGGGATGTGCGGGTAGCACTGCTCCGTGCCCTATGGGAACACATCGAGCAGGATGAAACATGGGTGATATTGAACGCCGCCGCGACAGACCCGGACGCCGCCGTCGCACGCGGCGTGGTGCGTATCCCGGTGGATCGCCTGTCTACGGTTGCCGCCGGGCGACTGCGCCATCTGCTGGCGCAGTTGCTCGGACACCCGGACATTCAGGTACGCCTCGATGCCCTTTCACGTTGTACCGGTCTGCCGATTTCGGATGCGGACCGGGTACTGCTCCCGCCTCTGCTGGCACGTCTGGAAACAGTGCTGCCGATCGAAATAGACAGTGCCGCCCGGGCGATTTTCAGCACCTATGGCGGGCGCGATGCGGATGCCGTGGCGGAAACGGTTGCACGAATCCAACAAAACCGGCGTGCGCTGACGGCAGTACTCACGGTGATGCGAGAAAACGTCCGGCTGAATCGCCGCGCTCTCCGGGAGACGACCCGTGCGGTACTCACCGTGCTGGCGTCCGATCCATTGACCGCCCGCGCCCGCGCCGAACTTGCCGTCGCGGGATTGTCGGGAACCGCACTCGCCGATTTTCTCGCCGCGCTGGCACAATCCGGAGAGTTACACGCGGAAGCCCTGATGGCGGCGGTCGACGCCATCGAATCGGGAGTCGGGGCGACTCCCGCCGAGTTGAACACAGCGGAAGCCGCCCTGCGGGAAGCGGACGACAGCGGTCTACGCCGCCTCGCCCTCGCGTTTCTGGTCGCCCAGGCAGACACCACGGGCGGGTGGACCGGCGAACGACGCGCCCGCCACGCCGCCTACTGCAGCGACCCATCGGCACTCGTCGCCGCCGCCGCGCAGTTCACGGAAATGCCGGAAGTAGGGGACGGGTGATTGGGTGGTTGGGTGGTTAGGTTGTTGGGACCCTTCGTCTGACGAACGCGACACGGCAAGCGGTTTTTAACCACCCAACAACCCAATCACCTGACCCCGCCCTTGTACTCCGCGACGATTTCGGCTTCGAGGCGGTCCGATTGGCGCACGAAGTAGCCGCTCAGAAGCCAGGTCAGCGGGTAGAACAGTACGCCGAGAAAAAGCCACGTCAGGGTGAAGCCGCCGACCCGCATTTGCGCGAGGTCGGGCAGAAGCCAGTTGACGACAGGCAGACCGAAGATCAAGACCAGAAACACGGCGGCGACGCGCAGGCTGAGTGCGGCTTGTCGCCCCATGACGGTGCGGATCAACGCGGCTTGCGCGGCGGGGTCAACGGGCAAAGAACGGTCGGGCGTGGTTTCCGGCATCGAAACGATTTCCTTCAACGGAACAGGATAGCTGCCGTTAGTTTCGTGGCGATGCTGAAAGTCTCCTTCTTTCTTTTGCCCTCCCGGCGGGGCAAAAGAAACAAACAAAGACAAAAGAAACTGTTACAGGGTAGTCACCGGCAGTGTTACAACGGACGGGGGAGCAACGATGTCAGACTCGGTGTCCGGCGTGTGCCAGAGTTCGCGCCATTTTCGCACCGAACCATACAGTATCACCGTCACGGAAGCGAGAAGTACGACCGATAGCGTGATGTTGATCGTGCTGAAAACCTGTCCGTACTGGGCGATAAATTTTTCGTTCGCGAAGTTCTGGATGTTGAGTACGCCCGCCGCGAATACCGTCACCGTCAGGAAAACGAGCGGTAGCAGCGTCGTCCAGGCGTAGCGGGCGCGTCCCATTTTCAGGAGCACCGTGGTCCCGATGGCGAGTGCGGTGACGGCGAGGAGTTGATTGGCGACGCCGAACATGGGCCAGAGACTCATGATCGAACCGTTGTAGACCAGCCAGCCCCACGCCGAAACGACTAAAAGCGCGGCGAAACCGACGGCTAACGGGTTTTTGTTGTCGCCGAGCGGCTTCCAGACCTTTCCCAAGCCGTCCTGCATCACGTAGCGGGCGACGCGGGTCCCGGTATCTACCGCGGTGAGAATAAACAACGCCTCGAAAACGATCACGAAGTGGTACCAGTAGGAGACCAGATGCGTCAGCCCCGGAATCTTTCCGAAAATGCTCGCCATGCCGACCGCCAGCGCGACGCCGCCGCCGGTGCGCCCGACCAGCCGCTCGCCGATCAGATTCGACAGGTTCTGGATCTCGACCGGTGCATAGCCGGAAAGGGCGAACACCTGCGCCGAGACCGCCGCCATATCTATGTCCGTGCCCATCTCCTTGACCATCTTTCCGATGGCTCCCGAGTTCATCGCGAAGTAATCGCCGGGATGCAGAGCGCACGCGGCAACCAGCGCGGTTAGTGCGACGAACCCTTCCGTGACCATCGCGCCGTAGCCGATAAAGCGCATCGCGCCTTCGTCGGGGATCATCTTCGGCGTCGTCCCGGACGCGATCAGGCTATGGAAGCCGGAGATTGCGCCGCACGCAATCGTGATAAACAGGAACGGGTACACGGGACCGGGCACGACCGGACCGCCGCCCGCGACAAACGGCGTGATCAGCGGCATCCGTAGTGTCGGCGCGACGATGAATATCCCGCCCGTGAGCATGATGATGACGCCCAACTTCACCCACGTCGAAAGGTAGTCGCGGGGGCACAGCAGCATCCAGACCGGGAGCGTCGCCGCGACGAAACCATACACTGGCAGGGCGAGCGAGATATGTTCCTTGGTGTGCAGAAAGAACGGCTCCAGTCCCCACTGCTTCAGGTACGGACCCGCGAGCGTCGCCGCGATCAGTCCCACGACGCCGATCACGGACGCCTCGCCGACCTTGCCGGGGCGGAACTTGTACATCCAGACGCCCATGATCAGCGCGAGCGGGATCGTCGCGGCGACCGTGAACGTCCCCCAGGCGGATTCGGCTAAGGCGTTCACGACCACGATAGCCAGCACCGCCATCGAGAGAATCAGGATCAGGAGAACCGCAACCTGCGCCACTGCGCCGACGACGGGACCGGTTTCGTCGCGGGCGATCTTCGCCAGCCCGTCGCCGTTGCGCCGCACCGACGCGAACAGGATAATCAAATCATGCACCGCCCCGGCGAGCACCGAACCGAGCAGGATCCAGATCGCGCCGGGAAGCACGCCATACTGCGCGGCGAGTACCGGACCGATCAGCGGACCGGCGGCGGCAATCGCGGCGAAGTGGTGCCCGAACAGCACGAACTTATTAGTCTTGACGAAATCGCGCCCGTCGGCGTGTGTTTCAGCGGGCGTGGCACGGGCGACATTGACGCGCAGCACTTTCTCCGCCAGAAACGCGGCATAGAAGCGGTACGCGAGCACGAAAACACAGGCGGCGATCAGGAGCAGGGGAATGGCGTTCATCGGCGACGCAACGGTCCTTCGGTATCGGGTAGATTGGTTGCGTCATTGTAGCGGCAGGGCGGGGGAGTGTCAAACCTACAACTAAATCACGAACGGGCGGGGGGAGTGTCGAACCACCCAACGGCGAATGTCTATGAACAGACACGACCGATTGAAATTGGCGTTGCGACCAATTTGTTACAACGGGGCAGGGTATAACAAAAAACAGGGCGAACTTACTGGCTCGCCCTGTTTTAATGCATGAACGGCTATTTTAAGCGAGTGTCATCGGGAGCAAAAGGAATCTTGAACGCATATGCAGTTGATCCAACACCTGCTATTGGGGTTACCCCTGGCGCAAAACCCGTACCAGTATAATTGATGGATCGCACCTGTGACCACTTGGCATGACCATCGCCGTATACTATATTCGAGCCATCGTTATGCCGGGTCCATTTTGTAGGAGGATTGTTGCGAGTCAGGAGAGGTACTGCCCCGGTGTTGATTTCAGTCGCGTTCGCATAATTTTCTTTCGGGTAGTTCGCGCTCATGACAAACCAGCCATTCTCGAAATAGGTAAAACCGGCATCCGCAACCATCGGCAACTCCGCAGGTTTACCGACTTCCGATTCGGCAATAACACGGAAACCGGGAGTTGCTGTCTCTGATGTGGGAGCCGCGCCAGTGTTAGGATTCATTACCCATCGGTTCGCGGCAAGAGAACGTCGCGGGAAGATAACCCGCTGGCTTGTGTCGCCGCCTGCTCCGGGCAAGGAAATAAGATTCGCGTTGCCGTTGTTCGGGTTCGTGGCGTTGGTTTCAGAACCGAGTTTCGCGAACCATACATCACATTCGGGACGACCCGATCCGGCAGCACAACCAGCCGCACTATTTGTGTTTCCACTCGCCCGAAGGTTCTGGCTATACAGGCTATCGGGACAAGCAAAGATTTCGCTGTTTTTCGTATAGTTGTAGATGTGGCGCATCCAAGAAGATTGACCTGCCTGCTCATCATTTTGGTATCCGCGGTTACAACGAGGATAAATTTCATCGTAGTCTTGTATGTATTGCATGATGCCTAAGCCAATTTGCTTGCAGTTAGATAAACAGGCGGCTTGGCGAGCCTTTGCACGAGCTTGTGCAAACACCGGGAACAGGATCGCGGCGAGGATAGCGATGATGGCGATGACGACAAGTAGTTCGATGAGCGTGAACGCGTGGTCCCCGCGTTTTAAAGTTTTGTTCATTCGTAAAGATTCCTTCAACTAAAGGTTGGTTTGTTTAACGTAAATCTGTATAGGCTACGTAAATCTGTATGGGCTACAATGCTGGCGCGACCGATTCGCGTACTATCAATTCTGCCGGTAGTAGCTCTCGTACCACGGGACCATCTCGCTCGGCGTCCGGGTCGCCCATCAGGCGAAGCAAACGCTCGGCGGCACGACGTCCCATCTCGAATAGCGGCTGACGCATGACTGTCAGACGCGGGTGGATCAGATCCGCCGCCGTCGCGTCGTCATACCCGATGACGCTCACCTCGGTCGGTATCCGCTTTCCGGCGATCCGTGCGGCGTTAAACGCCTCCAGTGCCAGATAGTGACCGGCGGCGAAAATCGCCGTCACCGGTTCCGTTTTGTCGCACAAAAGCGCGACTAACTTTTCCTCCGCAGACGCGCCGGCTTTCCATGCCGCTTCCGCTTGAATCTCATACGCGGGGTGCTGCGCGATCCCGCCCATGGTCAGAGCACGGCGGTATCCGGCAACCCGGTCCTGTGTGTTCGCGGTCTCCGCCTCGGCGAAGAGCAAGACAATGCGCTTGTGCCCCTGTTCCAGTAAATAACGCACCGCGCTAAACGCGCCACCGGTATTATCGGAGTCTACTGCCGGTGCGATTAGGTTCGGCCAGGACGCGCCGACAACAACGAGGGGATGATCTCCCGAAGTCCACAACGCTTCGATGGCGGGAATCGCTTCGGCACGCGGCGCGAATATCAGGCGGCCATCCACGACAGAGCGTTCGGCGTCGGCGCGGTAGTCTTTGATGGAGGCGGGGGAAAGTGACATTTCCGCGACTTCGCCGATCTCTTCCATGTATGCCGCGACACCGCGATAGATCCCGCCGTAATAGGAACTGCCGAGAACATCTTTCGCACCCTCGACAAAAGAAAGGGCGATTTTGCGGCGACCATCCCCGATCTCCTGCGATTTCGGATGCGGTAGGGACGGTGCCATGGGCGGGGCGACAAAAGTGCCGCGTCCGACCTCGCGAATCAACAGTCCGTCGGCGGCGAGGGCGAGCACCGCTTTGTTCACGGTCATCTTGGAAACGCCCAGCTGGTCCGCGAGCTGTAGCTCGGCAGGGATCTTGTCGCCGGGTTGATACTTGCCACTCATCACGAGATCGCGCAATATATCCTTAACCTGGGTGTGGCGGGGTACATCGGCGTTTTTGTTCACCCGCAGTGAACCATCTTCCAGTGATTCCGTAAATGGCATATGGTAATCCGTTCGTTAGTATATACCGCTTTAGGAGAATCGTCAAGACGGTGATTTTACCAGGTATATATGGTTCGGTTTTTCAGGCGGAAAAATTTAGTCGGGTGGGTGGTTAGGTGATCGGGTTGTTCGGTGTCGTGAGGGATTTCCGAGTCACCACCAGCGGGACACGACAAGTGTGCGCACCTGATCACCTAATCACCTACCCGACTAAACCCTCTCCACCGTCCCGATTCCGGCGTCTTTCAGAGCGACTGTGTCTTCGTCGCTGAGCCCGGTATCGGTGATCAGGAGCGAGCAAACCGCAATCGGGGCGATCTGGGCGAATGCCGTTTGTCCGACTTTGCCCGCATCCGCGACGACGATCACCTCGCCCGCGTGTTCGAGCATGGCACGTTTCACCTGCACGGCGTCGAAATCTACCGCCGTCAGACCGGCTTGCGCGTCTACGCCGGAAACACCGAGAAAAACGCGATCCGCACGGAGGGGCTGCAAGAAACGTACCGCGAGCGCACCGAGGTTGGCGCGGCGGCGCGGCTGCACCTGTCCTCCGATCACGATCACCGAGATCTGCGGCGCGGAGTCCATCAGCAGTACCGCCGTCGGCAGGTTGTTGGTGACGACGGTGATATCGCGCACCTTCATCTCGGCGAGGGCGCGGGCGATCTCGTGCGTCGTGGTGCCCGCGTCGAGTATCACCGTCTCGCCGGAGCGGATGTGCATCGCGGCGGCGCGACCGATGCGCCGTTTCTCGTCGTGGTGCGCCGCCTCGCGTTCATCGAACGGCGGCTCGTACAGCGAGGTTTCGAGTGGCAACGCGCCGCCGTGCGTACGGCGGAGCATCCGGCGCGTTTCCAGTGCGGCGAGGTCGGCACGGACCGTGGGCGCGGAAACGCCGAACGATTCGACAAGTTCCTCCACGGTCACCTTGCCGCGTTCGCGTAACCGCTCGATAATGCGTTGTTGCCGTTCCTCGACGAACATAATGCTGCGTTGTTATCCTTAAAATAGCGAATGTCCGGCGGCAATCCCGCGAATGCGTGAATCGCGAGACAATTCCATTACTTACCGGTTTACCGTTTTTTTGTCGGTTATGCTACCATAGAAGCATGTTGACGCTGGAAGAAACGATTGAAGAACAAAAGAAGCAGTACCGCCTTGCCGACCGGGCGTTGAACACCGAATACAAGAAACTGTACGCCGGGATGGATGGGGCGGGGCGCGAAAAACTGATGAAAGCACAACGCGCCTGGATCGCATTCCGCGACGCGAACGCGATGCTACGCGGCGATTCCATGCGCGGGAAAGCACCCGCGAGTGCGACCGGCAAAGGGGGCGAGTTGCTGTTATATACCGCGCTCCGGGAGATGACCGAAGTGCGTGCCACGGAACTCGCCGCCATCCGGCAGGAACGTGAATCGGCAAGGAAGCCGTGATGAAGCGCGTCGGGATTATCGGCGATGTCCACGGGCAGGCAGGGACGCTAAAAACGGTGCTGGCGTATCTCCACACACTCCCCCTCGACACCTTGGTTTGCACCGGCGATCTGCCGATAAAAGGATACACCCAATCCGCCGAAACGGCACAAACCGCGAACGAATGCGCCCTGCTCCTCCGAAACGCGAACGTACAGACCGTGCGGGGCAACCACGACCGGAACTTCGTCGAGAATGCGGCAGACCCGACGCTCGCGGCGATGTTCCGCGACGAATGGGACGCCAGCGCAGAAGCCCTCGCGTTCGCAAAAGCGTTACCGGTAACGCGGCGATTCGAAACGCCACAGGGCGACCTCCTTCTGTGTCATGGTTTCGGGCAGGACGATATGGCGGGCGTTTATCCCGGCGGCGAGGATGCGCCGATTGCCGGGGCACTGGGACGCGCCGGATCACTGACGCAACGGATACGCTTTGTCGTCGCCGGACACACGCACCGCCGCATGTGCCGCACCGTGGCGGGAGTGACGATCATCAACCCCGGCGCGTTAATCGGAAACAAGGAATCGCCGGGATTCGCGACCGCTGATTTCGGCACTGGCATAGTTACGTTCTACGCGGTGCAACCGGACGGCGATGTCGCTGCGCTGGAAAATATCGGGGCATACATTGTTGACGTTACCGATGAAAAACGCGTATGACGAAATAATATCTCATGGATGAAATGGAATCGAAACCTGTATCGCGCATCGGGATCATCGGCGATCCGCACGCCGAGGACGAACGACTCGCGGCGGCGATCCGCTTTTTACAGGCGGAGGGCGTGGAAATATTGCTCTGCACCGGCGATGTCGTCACCGGCAAAGGCGACGCGAATCGGTGTTGCCATCTGCTGGAAGAAAACCGCGTCCATACGGTGCGCGGCAATCATGACCGCTGGTTCTTCACCAACGCCTACACGGATACCCTTCCCGAGGCGACCCCGCCCGACGAAATAGACTTGCCCGCCCGCGCCTTTTTACACACCCTTTCGCAAACGCTGGATTTCGAAACGGTACGGGGGGTGCTACAACTCGCGCACGGGACAGACAAGGACGATATGCTCGCGGTGTACCCCGGCGACGGCAGATGGGTTTTGGAAGCGAACTGGAATCTGCAACGGCTGTATGCCGAGCGGCAGTACCGGGTCCTGGTCGGCGGACACACCCACGCCCGCATGGTTCGCGCCTTTGACCATCTCACCCTGCTCAATCCCGGTACACTGCGCCGCGACAAAAACTCCGGCTTTCTTCTCGCCGACTTTGCCGCCGGATCCGTCACGTTTTACAATTTCGAGGACGCCGGGGCGATCTCGCCCGGCGAAACCATACCGCTACCGAAATCACCGGAGGAGTCGTCATGAAACGAATCAGTATCGCTTTCGTCGCGGGGGCATTGTGTACGCTCGCGCTCGTCGCGCCGCGTCCCGTCGCACAGGCACAGACACAGTACGAAATGAATCAGATGGAGTCGAAAAACTACGCGAAAGCCGACGCCGAACTGAACCGCATCTACGCCAAATTGACCAAGAAATTGGACAAGGAGGGCGTCGCGAAACTCAAAAAGGCGCAACGGGCATGGATCGTTTACCGCGACAGCGAGATGGCGTTCGCCGCCGACACGGCGCGGGGCGGCTCGATGATGCCGATGCTATATTCGGGTGCCGGAGCGCAACTGACCAAAGAGCGCACCAAGGATCTGAATCAATATCTGGCGGTGTATGAGGGAAGGTGATTGGGTGGTTAGGTGGTTAGGTGGTTGTGGCGTCGCGAGGGGCGACGTATCACCATAACAGCACAGGAAACCTAACTACCCAATCACCTAACCACCCAGCAACCTACTTATTCTCGTCATCCTGGATGGAGAACAGATACCGCACATTGACCGAGTTAGTTTTTGCCAGCTGCTCTAACTTGTGCGCTTTCGCATGACCGTCGCACCATAACACGTTGGTCATCCCTTGATGCCGCTCGGCGATGTTGCGCATGACACGGAACCCGTTCGGACCTTTGGTGATCGGCGGGTTGCTGGCAGAGTTTGCCCACTCGATTTCGAAGTTGTTGTTCAGCCCCGTGTTCGCGGTTTCCAGCACCCAGATCGTCTGCGAGGGAACCGGTAGCGCGGTCAGCGGTTGCTCATACGGTGGCGCGACGCCGTCGGTGCCCGCCCAGTACGTCGCGTTCATCGCATACGAGCCGTAATTCGTGCCATTCTGGAACTTGTACGGCTTGTTGGCGTCGTCGCTCGGGCAAGTAAAGATCGCTTCGCTCTTCACATACGTCGCCAGCCCGTCTATCCATTTATAGCGTGTCGCGTTGGACGGTCCGTTGCTGATGTACCAGGCTCGCGGGAACGTTTCGTCGAAATCCTGCAGATACTGGAGCATTCCCAGCCCGATCTGCTTCTGGTTGGAAAGGCACGACGTTTGCCGGGCTTTCTCACGAGCCTGGGCAAATACGGGAAATAATATCGCGGCGAGTATGGCGATTATAGCTATCACAACTAAGAGTTCGATCAAAGTAAATCCGTTGGTGCGCTTTTTGCTGTTGTCGAGCGTATTTGTGTTCATGGTTTTCTATTCCTTGTTGTTGTATTTGAAACCACGAGCAATAAATCTTGCCGGTTTCCTGATTGATAGTATAAGCGCGATCATATTCCCGTACTGTGACCGGTGTCACAAAATAACTGTGTTGGGTGTCACCGACGAGCGGATCAGGGGTTTAATGCATGACCATCGTTGCGCGATAAGGAGTGCGTACCATGCAAAACCAGATTCGCGCCGACTTCGACGGCGAGACCATCGTCGTGTATCAAGCCTACTCCGCGCAGATCGCCCTCCCCGCCGTCGCGGCGAAACGGTTCGTCGCGCCTTTCTCGTTCCACCGGATGACCTGGATCAAGCCGTCGTTCCTGTGGCTGATGGAACGGAGTAACTGGGGGCTGAAATCCGGTCAGGAGCATATTCTCGCCGTTCGTATCACGCGGGCGGGTTGGGACGAAGCGTTGTCGCTCGGCGTTCTGACGCATCCGGAACCGAAACTGCACCCCGACAGCAATGCGTGGTGCACCCGGTTCCAGGAAGCCACCGTACACATCCAGTGGGACCCGGAGCGGTCGCTCCGTGGGGCGGTGTTGGAACAGCGCAGTATTCAGGTCGGGATCAGTCGCCATCTCATCAAACGATACGTGGACGAATGGATCACGGATATTACCGACCTGACACCACGGGTGCGAAAAATGCACGACCTGCTGCAGCGCGGGCAGACCGGGCAGGCGAAGCGGTTGCTACCCGCTGAGCGTGTCTATCCGCTAAAGAGCGAGATCGCACGGCGCATCGGTGCTACCGAAACGCCCTGACGCCATGGTTTCGAGTGAAACCCCCGCGTACCGAAATACACCGGATAGGCGTATAATAGGAGCCATGCGGGGGAGTTACAACGGCGGCAAACGAAACGTGCGCAAGAGCGGTGCGCAGGGTATCGCCAAACTTCTCGGCGAAGGAATGCGCGGGATGCAGATCGAGCGCAAGATTCTGGAGCATACCGCGCCGCTCGTCTGGGCGGAAGTCGTCGGTCCACAGGTCGCCGGGTCCACGCAGATTCTAGGCGTCGCGGACGGCGTGCTGCGCGTTTCCGCGAAGTCGGCGGTCTGGGCGAACGAACTCACGTTCTACAAGGCCGATATCCTGAAACGGCTGAATCTGCGCCTCAAAGGGACGCCGTCCCCGCCGTATGTGATCAAGGATATTCACTTCGTCAACCGGGGGATCGAGCCGAAGGAAGAGGAACTCGCCCCGCGTACCACGATTCCCAAACCCACTACCGACGAGTTAGACGACGTCGCGCTTTCCGACGACGATTACGCGGCGATTGATGCCAGCGTCGCGACGGTGGGGGATGAGGGTTTACGCGCCCGGTTACGTCAATTACGGGTCACCGACGCCCGCTTGAAATACTGGCGCATGGAAAACGGCTGGCTGCCGTGTGAGGCGTGCGGCACGATGTCGCCGCCGCGCCTGGATCGTGAGGGAACGATTCTTTTCGGCGACCCCGACTGCCCGCGTTGCCGGGTGCTGCGCCGCGCCGGGTTCTCGGAAAGGTAGCGCGAAACGGTGCGTGTGTCGCCGCTCGTGGGAATGACCGCCGCCCTGCTCGCCGGTATTCTGGCGGCACCGCTTCTTCCCGCCGTATCGTTACCCTTCGGTCTCGGTGTCGCAATCCTATTCATGCTCGCGGCGATCTGCTTGCGACGGCATCCGCTTGCCGCGCTGTTATGCTGGCTGGTGCCGTTCGCGGTCTGGGGGACGACGCTGGCGCAACAACGCGCAACGCCCGCTACAGATGACGTTTCGCATCTCGCGGGGCAACCCTCTTTCTGGCTTGCCGGAACCGTCACCGCGGAACCGGAAACGCAATTCGGGGGCAATACGCGCTACCCGCTTCAATTATCCTCGTGGGAAAAGAACACGCCTGTATCCGGCGCGCTCCTCGTCACGCAAACACCGAACGCCGGTCCTGTGCCGCGATTCGGTGACACGGTCGCCGTGCGCGGACAGGTCGAACTGCCACCAACGGCGACCAATCCCGGCGGTTTCGACTACCGGGTGTTCCTCTGGCGTAAGGGCATTTTCGCCACGCTGATCGCGAAACGGACCGGCGATATGCGGTGGATCACACCGGGGAGCGGTAACTCGCTCACATCCGTTGCCGCACAGACGCACCGCTCGCTGTTATCCGCCGTCGCCCGTTCGCCACTGCCGCCCGACGATAAAGCACTGGTCGCCGGGGTGTTGCTTTCCGAGCGAAGCGGGATCGCGTATGAGACCGACCTCGCCTTCGAGCGGACCGGCGCGGTGCATATCCTGTCGGTGTCCGGCTTGCATCTCGCCGTGTTCGCGACCGTGCTCTCCTACGCCCTGCGCCATCTTCCTGCGAACCGTGGCTTACGGAATGCGGCGAATCTCGTCGCGATTTTGCTCCTCTGGACGTTCGCGTTGGCGTCCGGTCTATCGTCCGCGACCGTTCGCTCCGCCGTGATGCTGACCGTGATCCTTCTCGCGCCCGTGTTTCGCCGCGACGCCGACCCCCTCCACTCGCTCGTCGTCGCGGCGTTCGTGATTCTGTTTTTCGACCCGCTGGCGATTTATGACGTGGGCTTTCAGTTGTCGCTGGCGTGTGTCGGCGGGATTTTGATGTGGATGAATTCGCTTCGCCTCTGGCTTTTTCCGCTCGAATATCAGTTGCCGCTCCCGGTGCGTATCGGGCGGGAAATCGTCTTTCTTTTCATGACCGGATGTATCGCACAGGTCTCCGCCCTGCCCCTGACCGCGTACCATTTCTCGCTGGTTTCCCTGATCGCGCCGCTTGCGGGAATCGTGCTGGTTCCCGTCGCCGAGCTACTTCTCGTTGGGGGCATGGCAGTCGCCGGATTGTCGGTTTTGATCCCGCTCCCGGCAATCGTGTGGCTACTGATTCACTGGCTCTGTGCTTTTCTCGTCAACGTGACATCGGTTTTCGCCGCGCCCGATCTTGCCGCCGTCTCCCTGCCGCCGCCATCCGCAATCAGTGTGATAACGTTCTATATCGCGTTTGTCGTGCTCAGCCTGGGGTTCCGGCAGTTCGCGACACGCCGCGTATTTCTTCCCGAAAACAAGCCGCGCCCGACGATTCTGCAACTGGCGTCCTTTCCGGTCGCCACGCTTTTCGTGCTCCCGCTTCTGATCGTTGTGCCGCCATGGATTGCCGCGCAACGCGAACGAAACGAATTGCGCGTGACGTTCCTCGATGTGGGTCAGGGCGACGCCGCCGTGATCGAAACGCCGGACGGTGCGGTCGCCGTGATCGATGGGGGCGGCTATCCCGGCACCGACGAGCGCTATACCGGCGATCCCGGAAGCCGGATCGTTGTCCCGTTCCTGCGTCGCCGGGGGATCCACCGTGTTGACTGGCTTATTCCGACGCACCCCGACGAAGACCACGTACAGGGCTTGATCGCGGTCACCCGTGCGTTCCCGGTCCGGCACGTGCTCGACGGCGGCGTTCCCGATAGCGGCGGCGACGCTGCCGCCCGACTGCGCCAGTTATTGCGAAGAAAACAAGTGCCCTGGACTCAGGCGCGGCGCGGACAGACGATTGCTCTGGGAACATCCGGCGTTACGCTCGAAGTGTTGCACCCGGCGCACCCCTTGCTCACCAACACCCGCTCGATCACGAACGCAAACTGCGTTGTTCTGCGACTCCGCTACAAAAACGCGACCCTGCTTTTCACGGGTGATGCGGAAGAAACGGCGGAAGAAAGTCTGCTCCGAAGCGGCGTTCCGCTGCAAGCCGATGTGCTGAAAGTCGGGCATCACGGCTCGCGCTTCTCATCCGGCGAAGCGTTCCTGAAATCGGTTTCCCCCTCGGTAGCGATCATTTCATGCGGGCGCGAAAACAACTTCGGGCACCCTGCGGCGGACGTTCTCGCGAAATTAAAAACGGTCGGCGCGACAACGTATCGCACCGACCGCTCGGGGGCAATCGTGATCACAACGAACGGTGAGCGCGTTTTCGTCGCGCCGGTGGTGAAATAAAACGCCGCGAAAGTAGATGCTACTTCGCGCTCGCCATATCGGCTTCGAGTTTTTTGATCGCCGTCGTCTTAATCCCTTCCGGGATCTTCGGGTTCGCTTTAATTTCTTCGATCTGCTTACCGAGCTGCGCTTTGGAGGGTTTCTGCTCCGGCTTGAACCCGGAGGTATCCCCCCGGGAAGTGCAACCGAGCGAAAATCCACACACTGCCAACAGTGCCACGACAGAAACAGCCGTCTTCAATGTCATACCTTTTGTTCGCATTTTCTTTCCCACACGGCGACCGCACCGAGGAGACGTCGCCGTGGCATTCCACTCTTCGAACCGACGATAATTTTGTCTACGGGGTTGCTGAGCAGGTGCCACCGTTCCAGAATTGTGCACAGACTTTGGGGATGAAAATATTCCGGGCGTAGAAATCACCTTTTTTCATCACCTTTACGTGCCCGTCGAGGTAAAGCATATTGGCACCGCCGCTGTGCCGGTAGCGCGGCAGGGTATTGCAGGATTGGAACCCGCCGCCATCCGACCCTTCCTGAATATCGCAGTCTTTGGATGATCCCAGAAAATCACCGACCTGATACGAATAGCCGGAATACCACGCCCAGCCCTCGATGGGATAGTACGGTCCGTAATTGTTGGCATCCACACCGTTGGAACCGGCTTCCCACATCGCGATCTTGTTCGACGGTTCATCAATCTGCGCCATCGACACCGCGGGACCGGAAGCGTTTCCATCCAGCGGTCCGTCAATGTTGTACCAGGTAGGGAACACATCGCCGCGGAGTAGGAATTGGCTTTGTTGCTGTTGCCGCAACGACGACGGGCACGAATAGATGCCGCCCGCGTACCCCTGGATAGCGCGTCCGCCTACCGGTGCCGTTTTGTTCTCGCCGTTCTTGATGTACGGATTGATGATGAACGTCCAGTCGTAACCGGTGGTGAAACTCCCATAGCCGCTGGTGGATACCTGTGACGGGCAATAACACTCGTCGTTGTCCTGGTTGTACTGCATCATCGCAAGACCGATCTGTTTCATATTCGACAGGCAAGTCGTCTGACGGGCTTTCTCGCGTGCCTGAGCGAAAACAGGAAATAATATCGCAGCAAGGATGGCGATAATTGCGATAACTACTAATAACTCGATCAGTGTAAAACCGGTACGAGAGTCGTTCGGTTTCTTTAAGGTGATGGTATCTCGGCGTTGCATTGTATAGTGTGTCCTTTCGTCCATTCATCGGACGGGCGAGGGTAGGAAGCAAGTGTGATGCCTGCATCGAAATCACTGGCTTCTCAGCCATATCCACGATTCGTTACGTAACCAGCGACAGAGCCGGAATTGGTAGAACGGGTTTACCGTCTAACTTCCGTGAGTATATCCGTGTTCATTTTTGTCGTCAAGGAGTGTCAGTCGTGAAATCGCGCGAATACACCGGTACAATAACCCCGAATCTCGGGTGTATTTTTCGTTGTCTATGAATATGGATATGTTCCCTACAATTATTTCCTGCTTAGTTGTTTATATTTTTTTACCTTTTTCTAAACGTCTATAAAAATGGATACAAAAGATAATTCCTCGAATTTTTTTCCGGCGACGCCTGTCTGTCGCTTTTGTAGCAGTTCGGAGGGGCAAGTGAAGGCTGGCATCCTTCCTGTCAGCGGGAGTCAACGTTACAAATGCTCTGTCTGCAGACGGCGTTACACGATAGAGACGCGGCCGCGTGGCTATGCCGAATCCGTTCGTGAGGCGGCGACTGCGCTTCATGAGCAGGGACTTGGTGTCCGCGCCATCGCCCGCCAGTTGGGGGTGAATCCGCAGTCGGTGGTCAACTGGCTCCGGCGCACGGGCGAGCACAGCGGAACGCCTGGAATCGCGTCATCGTCACCCCACCCGCCAGAGAAACCGGTACCGGCACTTTCCGAGGAAAAACGCCGAACTACCATCACGGATGTGGCGAGGCATGCCGGCGTCTCGAACTCGACCGTATCGAACTTCCTGAACGACAAGGGGCGGATGAGCCTGACCACGCGCCAGCGGGTCCAGGACGCTATGGACGCACTCCATTTTACTCCCAGCGCACTGGTGCGAGCGATCCGGCATCGCAGGAGTGGTATCGTCGGGGTGATGCTCTTCGGTCTCGACACCCTGGATGAGGGTGTAGGACGCTCTATCGTTCCGCCGTTACTGGCGGGGATCAATGCCGCCGCCATCGCGGCGGGCTACAATGTCCTCCTGTACCCCGGCTGGCTAAGCTGGCCCCAAACGCAACCCGGGTTGCCGTTTCTGGACGGGCATGTGGACGGGCTGCTCTGGATCGCGCCGCGGTGGGAAGAACCCGCGCTACAACGGGTCGCGGATGCCGGCCTTCCGACAGTCGTGGTATTGTCCCGCCATGTCCCGCCCGGCGTCGGCTATGTGAACGCGGATAACTTCGACGCCATCTACCAATCCGTCCAGCATCTTTACGCGCTCGGGCACCGTCGCATCGCGTACTGTGGTCCTGTGCATGATTCTAACTTCCGTGACCGCCAGGAAGGCTATCGTCGCGCATTAGAGCGCGTCGGGCTTCCGTTCGAACCGGAATTGGAGTTTGTAGATACTGATTTCGTCTGGATGCGCCCCACGTATAGTCGCGTCCTCGACCGGTGGTTTGCGTTGCCCGCCCCGCCGACCGCCATCGTCCTTCCCGATGATGGTTTGGCAGACCGAATGATCACGGAACTTGCGGAGCGCGGTGCTCGGGTTCCGGAGGATGTCGCGCTTACCGGAATCAACGACCTCCCGGACGCGGAAAGGATCGGCGGGGGACTGACCACGATCCGCCAACCTTTCCGGGAAATGGGGCGACTGGCGATGGAACGCTTACTCGCTCTGCTCGGTGGTGCGTCTATCGAGACCTGCCAGGTATCCGTCGCTACGACATTGACAGTGCGTAAAACTACCGGGAAACGATAACGTCATCTCCGTGATTGTTTGTTAAGCCGTTTCGTTTTCCAAATTAGATGTTGACGCTAATAATTACTCAGACAGAGTACACTAGAAGGAACGTAGAACTTTACGATAAAACAAGGAAGCAAAGGCGGATGACAGAGGAACAACTCGTCGCGCATTTATACGACCGATTTAACGCCAGAGATATAGACGGGGTGCTTTCGTCACTCGCCGAGGGTGTGGCTTGGGCGAACGGTATGGAAGGCACTCATGTTCATGGCAAGGACGCCGTTCGGGAATACTGGACCTACCAGTGGTCCGTTATCGACCCCCATGTCGAACCCGTCCAGATCAGTAGAGCAGCGGACGGTTTAATAGTTGTAGAGGTACACCAGACGATCCGCGATCTTGAGGGCAAGCTCCTGCTCGACGAAACGGTCGTACATGCCTTTCGCATCGAGGAAAGCCATGTGAAGCGTTTCGATATCCAAAGCACGTCACAATTATCCGCCATCAGCCATTAGACGGCGTATTCCGCTTGCGAGACTATTTCACATGCCCTACCTTGTGTCAAACACAGGTAGGGCATTTTGTTTTGCCGACTCTGGTTTACCCACATAGCGAACAGCCGGTCGGTGAAAGAGTGTGCTCCACCGACCGGCTATAGTATTAGTTCGACGACGCTTCGGCGAGGCGCACGGACGTGGTGCCGGATGTTCGACCGCGCTGGTACTTGATCTGCACCGTCTCCCCAGGGCGTCTCGCACGCAACGCCTTCAGTAGGTCGCCGCCTTGCTCCAGTGGCTTGCCGTCGAGCGCGGTGAGAATGTCGCCTTCCTGTAACCCGGCTCTATCCGCCGCCGAGCCTTCCATCACCGAGTCCAGCACCACGCCGGAGCGGACCGGCAGGTTGAAACGCGCCGCCAACGCCGGGGTGACGCTTCCGAACCGAACCCCGATAGACACCCGCTTCACGGTGCCGGTGGTCAGGATTTGGTCCACGACATCGCGGGCGAGGTTGATCGGGACCGCGAGCCCCAGACCCTCCGCGCCGTTGCCGCGCAGAACCGCCGTGTTGATCCCGATAACGCGCCCGTTGGAGTCGAGAAGCGGTCCGCCGGAGTTACCGGGGTTGATCGCCGCATCCGTCTGGATAAAGCCGTCCACATCGTTCGGTGACAGACGACGATTGACCGCCGATACGACACCCGTGGTCACCGTCTGCTCCAGTCCGAGCGGGTTTCCGATAGCGATTGCCGATTGTCCGACTTCCAGTTTGTCGGAGTCGCCGAGTTGTGCTTGCGGCAGACCGGTCGCGTTGACCCGGATGACCGCCATGTCAACGTTTCGGTCGGTATAGATCACGGTACCCGGTAATTCTTTCGCTGTTTTCAGGCGGATATTCACGCGAGTCGCGACGTTGCCCTGATCATCACGGATGACGTGCGCGTTGGTAAGAATGATGCCTTTGTTGCCGTCCAGGATCACCCCGGAACCGAGTCCGCCCTTGCTGAGCACCGTTACCACCGCCGGAGAAACGCCGCGTGCGACACGGATCGTGCTCTGCTCGTCCGCGGTACGCAGACTCGCTGGTTCCGCCCAGGCCGGTCTACCCTGTCCGGTCGCATTTTGGTTGAAAACGCCCTGTCCCGCGCCGAAGCCTGCGCCCAGAGAAATGCCCGCGACCGCGATGGCGGCGATTTTTTTTCCGAAACTATGCAATGTGTGTACGCCCTTTCGTGCTAGGAGAAACTGCGGACGCGCTTTAGCGCGGCACGCTCAAGTTATTGTATCTATATTACGT
>JACMIS010000609.1 GCA_014381035.1 Armatimonadota bacterium | reverse complement strand
GCGTCCTGTCACCGTCGTCCCTCCTGTTCTATCTGGGTGTCAACAAGCGGTTGCAAAACCTGAAGCATCACAATCTGTTTTTTGATGAGCCGCTCGACCCGCACGCGGACGCCATCTACAAGAATCCGGCGTATCCGGACAAACCGCTTTTCTACGTTTGCTGTCCGTCCCAAACCGACGATTCCGTTGCGCCGGACGGTTGCGAAAACGTCTTCGTCCTGATCCCGCTCGCGCCCGGTCTTTCCGACACCGATGCCGAGCGCGAACGCCAGTATGGTATTGTCATGGAGCGGTTAGAGCGACTGACCGGGCAGACCATCCGCGATGCGGTCGTCGTTCGCCGCGACTACGCGCACCGTGATTTTGTCGGCGATTATTATTCTTACAAAGGGAATGCCTACGGTCTCGCCAACACGCTGGCGCAGACGGCGTTCTGGAAACCGACGATCAAGCCGCCAAAGGTTCGTAACCTGTATTACTGCGGGCAAATGACCGTGCCGGGACCGGGTGTCCCGCCGTCACTCATCTCCGGGCAGATCGCCGCCGAGTTGGTCCTCGCCGGAAAGTAGCCCGCCTCACGCGACGGAGAATCATGACAAACGAACTCGAACATACCGGCTCGCCTTCCGCATCGGAAAGTGACGCAACCACTTCCCTTCCCCTCACGGAAAATCCGGCGGAACTGCGAAAACGGGTACTTCTGTTAGCCTGGCCCGTTATCGGCGAGAATCTGCTGGAAACACTACTCGGCATCGTGGACACGGTGCTTGTCGCCGGGCTGGGAACCGCCGCTGTCGCAGGCGTCGGTAGCGGATTGCAGGTCATGTTCTTCCTGCTATCCGCGCTGTCCGCGCTTTCCATCGGCAGTTCGATTCTTGTCGCACAAGCCGTGGGGGCGGATAATCTCGACGGGGCAAGCCGCCTCGCCCGTCAATCGCTCCTGTGGAGCGTTATCCTTTCCGTGCCGCTGGCAATCCTCGGGTTTACTCTGGCAGGACCGATGATCGCGGTGTTCGGAGCGGCACCAGAAGTGGCTCGAATCGGCACAGGCTATCTACAAGTGACAATGGCGACCATCGTGGTGCTCGTTGCTCTGACCATCGGCGGCGGGGTGTTGCGGGGAGCGGGCGATTCGCGCACTCCGATGATCGTGACCGCCATCGCGAACGTCGTCAATGTCGCCCTCGCCTACGGATTGATCTACGGGCATTGGGGGCTACCCGGGCTCGGTGCCATCGGGAGTGCGTGGGCGACATTTATCGCTCGCGGCATCGCACTGATACTGCTACTCGTCGCGCTCTGGCACGGGCGCAACGGCGTCCGGATCGGGGGTAAAGGCGGCTGGACACCTGACTGGTGCGTCGCGCGACAGGTGCTTCGTCTGGGCGTGCCTGCGTCGCTGGAGCAGGTGTTGATGGCGTCCGCGTTCACCGTCCTCACGATTCTGGTATCGCACCTCGGCACCGATACGCTCGCGGCGCAGCGTATTTCGATCTCCGCGTTGTCGTTTTCGTTCCTGCCCGGCTTCGGGTTCAGCATGGCGGCAACGGCACTCGTCGGGCAGAGTATCGGCGCGAAACGTCCTCGCATCGGGCAAGGGGTCGCGAAAGTCGCGACGGTATGGGCGGTGATCTGGATGAGCGTTATCGGCGCACTCATTTTCGTCTTCGCCACTCCCATCATGCGCCAGTTCACCGGAGAGGAAGATGTCATCCGGATCGGCGCGGCGGGTCTACGGATCGTCGCGCTAACACAACCATTCTGGGCGGTGGGAATGGTGCAGTCGGGCGCGTTGCGCGGAACCGGCGACACACAATTCCCCTTGATCATCGGGGCGGTGGGAATGTGGAGCACGGTTCTCCTCGTCTGGATAATCCTGAACTTTTTCGGCGGCGGGCTGGTCGCCGTCTGGTCGGCGTTCCTGATGACTTCACCCATTACCGCGTTTCTCACCTGGCGTCGTTTCCGTCAGCGGATACGCGAACTCGACGAAGAACAGTAAATTTGGTTTCGGGGGTTTCACCCACCGGTAAAAGCCGTTCGGCTAAGGACGCTCCGCGTCCGGGACAGGTATAAATCGGTCGGCAATCCCGCGCGACGTTTCGTCTTCCGCCTGTGTGGACGC
>JACMIS010000608.1 GCA_014381035.1 Armatimonadota bacterium | reverse complement strand
TCGTTCTTGAGGTGGAGCAGATCGAAAAGGTCTAACAACCGCTCTGCTTCGGTAGTCACCGATTTCTCACACCCGTAAAACGCGCCGGTCCGAAACGCCGTGGGAAACAAACCGACCGATGTTTGCGTGGATGCCGCCGTGCGCACGTTATCGAGTACCGAAAGACCGGGGAAAAGACGGATATTCTGGAATGTCCGGCAGACACCGGCGCGGGCGATTTTGTGCGGTTTCCACCCGCCGATTTCGGTGTCATTAAAGCGGATAGTTCCGGTGGTTGGAGCGTATACCCCGGTGAGAAGGTTGAACACCGTGGTTTTTCCCGCCCCATTCGGACCGATCAGCCCGGCAAGGTCCCCTTTTTCAAGTGTCAGGTTGACACCGTTCACGGCGACCAGCCCGCCGAATTTCTTGGTAACGTTTTCGAGGGAGAGTACAGACATAGATGAGTGGTCAGTGGTTAGTAAACTGTGGCCAGATGGATGTAAGCCCGCCTCGCGAAACAGGCTACTCCCCGCTAATCACTGGCCATTAGCCACCAACACAAAATTCCCAGACAGGGATTCGAACCCCAGTCTTCAGAACCAGAATCTGACGTGCTGCCGCTGCACCATCCGGGAAAAAGCTTGCCGTCAAGCCGCGATAATTGTACCACACGTGGATTTCGGTTTCCAATCCGTCCGCTCAGCGAATCTCGACTATCGCACCTTCCGCCTCCAGTCGTTCTTTATACCGAATGGCGTCCGGCTTGGTTACGTTTCGCAGGATGATCTGGGGAACCGAATCAACCAACTCCAGGGACTCTTTCAAGCCAGAACCTGTAATCTCACGAACGTTTTTAATGACCTGAATCTTCCGGTCGCCCGCCGCGAGTAAAACGACGACATGGACGGGTTTGGTTTCGTCGTCGAGTGGATACAGCCGGGAATACATGTTTTGCTCCTTTTTCAGTCCGCTCGGGACCGTGACTGTATCGGTGAGTGGTGCGACTATGCTAAAGAGTTTCGGGTGGAACCCCCGAAACAACAAAACGGGGTCCGGTACACGAATGTACCGGACCCCACCGGAGCGATTTCCGAGAACTACTTGAGTTCGACGGTCGCGCCTTCGGCTTCGAGTTGAGCCTTCAGCTTGTCGGCTTCATCCTTCGTTACGCCTTCTTTGACTGCCTTCGGCGCGGAGTCTACTACTTCCTTCGCTTCTTTCAAGCCAAGACCGGTGATTTCGCGAACGATCTTGATGACCTGAATCTTCTTGTCACCCGCCGCCGTCAGGACGACATCAAACGCCGACTTCTCTTCTACTTCAGGAGCCGCTGCCGCGCCGCCGCCGCCTACCGGAGCCGCCGCGACCGGAGCCGCCGCCGAAACGCCGAATTCGTCCTGCAGAGCCTTGACAAGGTCGGAAAGTTCGAGAACGGTCATACCCTTGATCTGTTCGATCAGTTCTTCTTTAGTTACTGCCATTGTTTTAAATTTCTTTCTTTAGTAAAAATTATGTCGTACCGGGAAACTACGCGGCTGCGCTGTCTCCGCCACTTTGTTTGTCCGCAATCGCTTGCAGTGTGTAAACGAAGTTGCTGACGATGCCGTTGAGTGTGCCAACAAGTCCCGAAATCGGCGAGTTGAACGCGCCGAGCATCTGGGAGATGAGCACCTCTTTCGGCGGAATCTTGCTGAGTTGGTCGATCTGCGCCGCAGTCGCGAACTTGCCGCCGACTACGCCACCCTTGACCTTGAACGGACTGTTACGAACGCTCGCCATGTAATCTGCGACCGCTTTCGCCGCCGCGACCGGGTCGCCGGTAGCGAATACCGCCGCCGTCGGACCGTTGAGTGCCGCGTCTAATCCTGCGTCCGAGATCGAGAGTTCGTCCGCCGCTCGCTTGAACAGTGTGTTCTTGATAACGGAGAAATCCGCCCCCGAATCCTTCAGTCTGACGCGAATGTCATTGACCTGCGGGACCGTGAGACCACGGTACTCGGTCAGGATGACCGCCTGGGAATCCTTCATCATCTGAGCGGTGGTCGAAAGCGCGTTCCGTTTGAACGTGATCGGCTTCTTCTTGATCTGATGACTGATTTTCGTTTTCTTTGCCATGCTATTTTTTCACCTCCCTTGTTTGGGGAATACAAACAAAAAACGCCCTCACACCTGGGACAGGGTGGAGGACGTTTCGAGCATCACGCACGCTATGGCGCGACGAAAAATTGTCTATCCTACCTCGGCAGGTGAACCGGTTGTAGAAGCGTGCAAAACGCGCTTCGGCTTGGTTCATTATCCGCTCCGCCATACTTCTGGAGCGTACCGGCTGTCTTCGGTGTTCGGAGAAACCTCTTACGAGTATCAATCCGGAATGAAAACGGTTTGTTGATGCGAACCATGGTCCGCACGGGGAAAAGCGTATCACGCGCACAAGCATTCGTCAAGCCGCTCCCGCAAATCAGCGCGATATAATCGGGGTCGGAGCAAAAATACAATGGCAAACGATTATGTTTTCGATCACGCGGCGCAGATCGTCCCCGATATCGCGGAAACGATTTCCTGGTACGAGCAGAACCTTTCCGGTGCCGGGGTGCGCGTTCTGTATAGTGATGCGACCTGGGGATTGATCGAAGTGGGCGGCGTCCGGTTGGCATTCGTGGTGCGTGACCAGCACCCGAACCATCTGTCATGGTCCGTGTCGCAGGAAGAGTTAGAGCGGCTGGCGGCGCAACACAATCAGGAGATCAAACCACACCGGGACGGGACGCGCTCCTTTTATCTGGACGCACCGGGCGGCAATTCGGTCGAGATCATCGCCATCGCAGGTAGCCGCTACGAGGAGATGATCCGCCCCGCATGACACGCTTCGACTATCACAGCCACCATTATCGGTGTGGACATGCCTCCGGGGGAATGCGCGACTATATCGAAGCCGCTCTTGCGCTGGAAATGACCTCGTTCGGAGTGGCGGATCATGGACCGGCGTACTGGGTGAACGGGATAGATCATGCGTACCCGCTCACCCAGATGGCAGTGTCGGAACTGCCCGTCTACGTTGCCGAGGCACGCGCTCTGCAGAGCGAGTTTGGAGGGCGGATTGATGTGCGTGTCGGCTTGGAAGCGGATTTTGTGCCCGGACGTGCCGCAGACCTTGCCGAACTGCTTTCTGCCAATAGTTTCGACTATGTACTCGGCTCTGTGCATTATGTGTTGGGGCGGAGTGTTTTCGACCGGGCGCGATGGCGTCAGGAGGACCCGGTCGCGGTCTGGCGGGAATATTACAAACTGGTGATCGAAGCCGCGCAAAGCGGACTGTTCGATATTCTGTCACACCTGACCGTGGTCGAGGCGTATAGCCCGCCCGTCCCGGACGCCCTGACGCGAGAACTATATCCGCCCGTCGCGGAGGCGGTAGCATCGGCGGGGTGTGCGGTGGAAATCAATACGTCGGGCTACCGCAAAATGCCTCCCGGACCGGACCGCTCGGGGGATGAGCCGTTTCCCAACCGGGTGATGCTACGCGAGTTGATCAGATGTGGCGTCCCACTCACGTTCGGTTCGGATTGTCACAAGCCGGACGATGTGGGGTTCGGGCATGAGCGCGTGATGGCACTCCTTGCCGAACTCGGCGTTGACACACAGGAACCGGTCGCGGTCCGGATCCGGCGCGAGCCTATCGGGGTGTATCGAACCGCGTAAAATAACTCCGGGGCGGGTACACTGCCACGGTAAGCAACTTTTCCGGCGCGTCGCGAGACCAAACAAAAACACGACGCGCCAAGTAGGACATATAAGTACACGTGAACTTCGGGAATCTGTTAAATTTTGACTGGGTAAGCAACCCCTCGGCATGGATCGGGCTGGTAACGCTCATTGCGCTGGAAATCGTCCTCGGAATAGATAACATCGTTTTCATTTCGATTTTGTCCGGGAAATTACCGCCTGCCGAGCAGGAACGCGGGCGGAAACTGGGCATCACCCTCGCCGTCATCCCGCGCCTTGTTTTGCTCCTATTCATCGGTTTCGTTTTAGGATTGGATAAACCGGTCCTTTCCATTCCTTTTCTTGCCAAAGGCTTGTCCTGGAAGGACATCATCATTGCCGTTGGAGGGCTGTTCCTCCTCTGGAAAGCAACAAAAGAAATCCACGGCAAGCTGGAAGGCGAGGAGGAGGCACATGGGGACACCGGACGAAAAGGTGCCGCCTCATTTGGCACGATCATGGGCGAGATCATGGTACTCAACATTGTTTTCTCGCTGGATTCGATCATTACCGCTATCGGAATGATCCCTCGTGAGCAGATCCTGGTAATGATGATTGCGGTGATTATCGCCACTATCGTCATGGCACTCACCATCAACCCCGTCAGTGCGTTTGTAGAGAAGCATCCGACCGTGAAGATGCTCGCGCTGTCGTTCCTGCTCCTGATCGGAATGACGTTGATCGCCGAAGGGTTTCATGTGCATATTCCCAAGGGCTATGTTTACTTCGCGATGGGCTTTTCCGTGTTCGTCGAACTGATCAATCTGCGCTTGCGCAAAGCATCGCAACCGGTCAGCCTGCACGAACCGCATATGCCGCAGTCGAAAGCGGAATCGTCTTCCGCCCCTGTGCCGGAACCGGCAACCCGGTAAGCGGTGGGAACTATACCCCCCGCCGCGCCCGCCATTGTTCGCAGAGTCGGTCCGCCAATCGCACCGTGTAGTCGCGTCCTTTGCTACCGTTCTCTAACGCTCGCAACCATTTATCGGGGATCGCCGAGTAGCCATGAAACGCACCGGCAATCGCACCGGTCATCGCGCCGACCGTATCCGTATCGTCGCCCAGCCGCACCGCCCAGGTGACTGCCGATTCAAAGGAATACGGGAGCCGCAGGAACGCGTACAGTGCCGCGGGTACGGATTCGTGCGCTTCGATAGAACTGCCGAGCCTTTCCTGCGCATCCCACGTGGCGGGAACATCGGCTAAAAACTCGCGGATGTCGCTCAGGGCGTATCGATACGCGTCCGGTAAGCCAGGCGCGAACCGTTCGACCTCGTCCAGAAATGCTACCGGGTCGAAACTTCTGCCCGGCTCCGTTCGGCACGCCACCGCTACCGCCGCCGCTTGAAGTGCCGCGCCGCCGACACCGAGGGGGTGTGTATGGGTGATTTTGGCTTGATTCTCCGCGAGATGCCGCAGGACATACTGGTCCCGGTGTGCCCATAAGCCCGCCGGGGCGACCCGCATCGCGCCGCCGTTGCCGAAACTGCCCTGCCCCTCGAAAAGCAGACTCCCGGCTTCGTCCCAACCCATACCGTCCTTGATCGCCGTCAGCACCACGAACGCCCCCGCGCCGTAGCCACGCCAAACCTGAAAGTTTTCGACAAACCGGGATGCCATATCCGAACCGTTAAAGACGCCATGCTCGGCGAGTGATTCGGCGACGCCGATCATCATTTGTGTGTCGTCCGAGTAGGGAGCCATGTCGTCGGGGAAAACGTCCGGGTTGCAGATCAGTCCCAGAAGTGCTTCCGTCTCAGCCCGCGCTTCCGACCCTTTAGGCAGGCGGGAGACGGCATCCAGCACCTCGGAAAGTTGCTCGTGTGTGAACCCTTCCACCGGAACCCCGACTGCATCGCCGACAAACGTTCCCAAAAGTGCACCGCGAAACTTGTCGCGCAAACGGTCGTACAACATGCGGTATTATACCGGACGGTGGCATGTTCCCGAAGACGAATCGTGCCGGTGTTCGGCGAGTCTATCACCGTGGCAACATTGACACTATCAAAGGTTGCAACCTATAATCGAGGGAGCAATCCGGGCGCGAACCCTTTCGTTACGCACTTATTTACCATGTCTGATACTTTCTTCCCGTCTCTTTCTCCCATCACAACCGAAATCGTTGCCAACTGGCAGTTCGCCGAGCGGCTTCTGCCCGGACGCGATATGTTTCAACTTGCCGGAGGGGAGAAGAACTGGCTCCCCGCGACCGTGCCGGGGCATGTTCATCAGGATCTGGTCCGTGTCGGCGCGATAGGGGATCCGTTTTATCGTCTCGGCGAGATCGGGGCGCGATGGGTGGATGATGCCGACTGGACGTATCGCACCACGTTCGTCGTGGCACCGGAGCAATGGGCGGCACGCGGTTCTCATGGGCGGCATTTCCTGCAATTTGGCGGTCTGGATACGCTTGCCCGCGTTTACATGAATGATGTCCTCATTGCGGAGACCGAGAACGCCTATATTGCGCATCGCTTCGATGTTACGGAAACGTTGCGCGAAGGAGAAAACTCACTGCGGGTTGAGTTCGATTCCGCGATGCGTATCGGAACGGCGCGGGCGGCGGCGTATCTGGGCGACGGTTCGTCCGACCGGGGATCGCAAACCTATTTCAACTTCGCACCCCGTGCTTTTATTCGAAAACCGCAATATCAATGGGGATGGGACTGGGGACCGGAACTGGTCGGTGCTGGAATCACCGGAGCCGTAGAATTGATCACGATTCCGCACGCCGAGATTACCGATTGGCATTTGCGCTACGAATTTACCGACCCCGTCACCGTGAAAATGACCGTCGCATTGACAGTGACGAAATACTCGCCGGAACCGCTGACCGCGGGTATCGCGCTGTACGCGCCCGGTGACAACACCCCGGAGGCGAAACTCCCCGACGCGCCGGGCACCTATACTGTGACGCTGCCGGTCTATGGGCAGAAAGTCGCACCGTGGAACCCGAACGGGCAGGATGTGTTGCGGAACCTATCGCTTCCCGTCAAGCCGAAGGGCGACGCGCAAAAAAGGTACTTGCTCAACCTGCGCGTCTGGCGAACTGATCCCGACCCTAACGCGGATAAAGAGTTTGTTTTTCACAAAGGCGTCACGGTCGGCTTCAAAAAAGTCGAACTGATTCAGGAGCCGGATAGTGACGGAGCAGGTAGCGGTCTCAAATTTCGTGTCAATGGTTTCGACACCTTTATTCGGGGGGCGAACTGGATCCCGGATAGCCCGTTTCCCGCGGCGATTACGCGGGAGCAGTTGCGGCACAAACTCACTCTCGCACGGGACGCAGGCTTTAACATGCTTCGCATCTGGGGCGGCGGGTTGTACGAATCCGAGGCGTTTTACAACCTGTGCGACGAACTAGGACTCCTCGTCTGGCAGGATTTCGGGTTCGCGTGTTCGATGTACCCCGACGATCTGCCGGAGTTTGTGGAAACGGTTCGCGCCGAAGCCGTCGCCGCCGTGAAGCGAATCCGCCATCGTGCCTGTCTCGCACTCTGGTGCGGCGGGAACGAGAACCAGGAACTCGCCGAGGAGCGTTGGTCCGGCGAATTGCAAGCCACCCGATTCTTTGGCGACAAACTGATCCACGAAACCCTGCCCTCCGTGCTTGCCGAATGCGACCCCGATACGCAGTACTGGGCAAACTCGCCGTATTCCGGTGTGGCGGGCGTTCCGGCGACCTCGAACGATTACGGGGACGCGCACTACTGGAAAGTCTGGCACGGCTTGGGGGACTGGATTCATTACACCGCGAACGATTGCCGGTTCTCGTCCGAGTTCGGGTTCGCGTCACCGTGCGGGTTCGCCGCCTGGGAGGCGTGTACGAAACCCGCGGACCGGACGCCGCGTTCCGCCGTCGCGCAGTGGCACGATAAAACGCGCAAAGGGTATGACACCTACCTCGGCTACATCGAACTGCACTTCCCGAAGATCGAAACGTGGGACGATTTAGTCTACTACGGGCAGGCGAATCAAGCGATGGCACTGTCCTACGGCGTCGAACACTGGCGACGCCGCAAGGGGCGATGCTGGGGAACGCTGTTCTGGCAGATCAATGACTGCTGGCCCACGCAATCCTGGGCGGTCGTGGATAGTGCGGGCGAAGGCAAACTCGCCTACTACGCCGCGAAGCGAACGTTCTACAAACCGGTATTGGTATCGCTCGCCCTTAAAGACGAAGCCGTGGAAGCCCACGTCATCAACGATACCGCCGAACCAATCTCCGGCATTCTGTCCGTGTCGTTCCGTATGTTAGACGGCGCGGACAACGGCGCGAACGGCACGACCTCTACCGGGGTGGTCATAGAGGCGAACGCCCTAAACACCGGGGCGGCACTGCGGGTGCCTATCGCAGACAGCATCGTAGCGGACCGCCTCGACTTTTATGTGCACGCCTCGTTAATCAGCCAGGACGGAACGCTTCTGGGCGAGAACTTCCTGTTTCTGGGGGAGCCTAAAGATTTGCACCTTTCCGACCCCGGTTTGACGGTAACCTCGGAAGGTGGCGAACAGGGAAGCGTTGTGCTTACTCTCGAAACCAGGGCGTTCGCGGCATTCGTACACCTGCGCCTGGACGGTCTGGTGTCGGCGAATGGCATGGCTCCGCAATTCTCCGATAACGGATTTCATCAACTGCCGGGCGAGCGCAAGACGATCACGGTCGCCGGTCTTCCCGCGAACACTACGGCAGAGGACGTCGCGATACGGCTCTCGGTACGTCATCTCGCGGGGGCGCACTCGCAGTCGCCTCGAATGCAGGAATCATGAAAGTGTACGGCGAAATAGGCGGGCATGACACCCGACAACAGTTCACCCGACACTGACGCGGTTCCTCCGAAACCCGGCGGCATACCCCTTTACCTGCGCATCGTCATCGCGCTCGTTCTGGGTGTTATCGTCGGGGTCGTCGCACAGCAGCTAACCGCCGCTACCGGCGACGGTAAATATGTGGAATGGGTCGGTTCGCTGGAAGAACCCGCGAAACTGATCGTTCGTTGTTTGGCGGCACTGGCACCCGCACTGGTTCTGGTCGCGGTGGTCAATGCACTCCTCCATGCCGAGGTCAAAGGCCCGCTCGCCGGGAGATTAGTCGGTCTGCTGATTCTCAACACGTGCGTCGCTATCGTGATCGGACTCACCGTCGCCAATATAATCCATCCCGGCAGGGTCGGCGCTCTCAAGCCGCCCGAGGTCGTCCTCAAAGCGTCCGAGAAAGCCAGCGACCCGGAAGAAAAACGGATTCTTCAGATCGTCGAGAAGGGCGGTTTCGAACCCGTCAAGGCGAAAAAATCCGATCCGCTGAAACAGTTTCTGGACAACGTTCCGCGCAGTCTGTTCGGTCCGCTCTCCGACGGCGGCAGTGTCCTTTCCGTCATCCTGATCGCGCTGGCATTCGGGTTCGCGCTGCGCCCGCTCAAAGACCGCGAAGTCCGCTCAGTCTCGGATGCCGTACAGATCGCTTTCGATGCCCTGTTAGCCGTACTCCATTACGTGATCGTGGTTGTTCCTTTCGGGGTCTTCGGGATCGTCGCGTCGCTCGTCGGGACGCGCGGTTTCGCACCGTTTCAGGCACTCGGCTTGTTTATCCTCGCCGTATTGATCGCGCTTCTGTTGCAAGCCGTCTGGTATCTGACCCGTGTTCGGTTCGGCTCCTGGGTTCCACCACTGGTTTTGCTTCGTGGTTGCCGGGACGCGCTTGTTACCGCGTTCAGTACCGCGTCTTCCACGGCGACTATGCCGCTGACGTACGAAGCCCTGAAAACACGTGTTGGTTTGCGGACGCGCTCGGCGGGGTTAGGCGCACTAGTCGGCGCGAACTTCAACAATGACGGAACCGCGCTCTATGAGGCTATGTCCGCGCTCTTCATCGCGCAAGCCATCGGGCGCAACCTGAATCCGTGGGAGCAATTCCTCGTGGTGCTGACCTCGATTGCGGCATCGGTGGGCGCGGCAGGAATCCCGGAAGCCGGACTGGTAACGATGACCCTGGTATTCACCGCCGTCGGCTTGCCCGTCGAGTACATTCCGCTTTTGCTCACGGTAGACTGGTTCTTGGATCGGTGCCGCACCGCGATCAATGTCATGGGCGACATGAACGTTTCCTGCCTGTTGGACGGCAAGACTCGCGAAACCGCGGAAGAGAGAGCCATCGCGGATTCCGTTTAACCGTCACGAGGAAGAGAAATCCAACCACAAAGAACACAAAGGTTTTCAAGGTTTTAGCTTCGCTTGTGAACCCGGCTGCCTCGCTAACTCGGTAATTCCTAACCTTAAAAACCTTCGTGTTCTTTGTGGTTGGATTTCTCTTCCTCGCGGGAGTCACAGAAAGTACGTAAAATAGCAACATGAAACGTCGTAGTTTTTTCCTTTATTTCGCTATCGTGGCAGGTCTTGCCGCGCCTCCCTCACCTACTTTTGCACAAAATAGTGCGGAACCGGTGTATGTCGTTACGCTGCCCGATAAGCAGATCATTACGCTGACCACGGTTTTCAATGACGATGGGAATGGCGCGAAATCAGCTCGCGTTGTCACACTGCCGGACGGATATGGCAAATCGGACCTGTCCCTTTTTGCCAGCGTTTCGGTGAATCCGGAAGGCTATCCGGTTGCAGCGGCGGTGCAGTTCGGACCTAAGTCGGTGCCAAAAGCGTTAAAACTACAAGGGAAACGCATCGGCGATGAAGCCGGAGGAGATAAAGACACCGTCTGGGCGGTGAATGTCCCGGCAAGCACGGAAACGATCTCGTACTCGGGGATTCCCCTCACGCTTCCGACGGCGCACGGTGCGTTAGGGCGGCAGTATAACTTCGCGCGGGGTGGGGAACAGCCGTTTCTGTGCCTGCTGGACTTCGCGGTGCTGACGCCGACATTCTACCCGATCACGTTGCGCTATGACGGAACGGAAACGATAGCACTTGAAGGCGGGGCGGTGAAAGCGCGCCGACTCAAATACGTGACCGCACTGCCCTATCTGCCGAAAGAGCAAAACGAGGGCGTGATTTATGTCGGGACGCGTGGCGAAGTGTTGCGCTGTGATACCAACCTTTTTGCGACGCCGTTCAAAGCACTCGGTTCCTCCAAATCCACCGGAAAAGCCGGTGAGTGGGAGTTGAAAATGGATCGTCCGGGCGATGTTTTTGTCCGGGAGCGGCTACTGAAAGACGGCATTCGCGAGATCTCCATCGAAGCGGGACCGGGCAACTATCCGGTGGCAAGGGGAACCGTCAACAAGGCGGGGCGACCGCTGACACTTTCCTCTCCCTGGCTCGGGCGTGCACTGACCGTTACCTTTACTCCGACAACCGCGATCTGGAGTCTTGCCGCTACCGAACCGGTCAAAACCGCGGTCGCGAGCGGCAAAGCGTGGTTCGTTCCGAACTGGTTTGTTACCGAGTCCTGGGAAACCGGTGCGGGTCCGTGGGCAAACATGGCGATAGGAGACAAACGCGATGGTTCGTACTTTCCGCTATTTACCGGACAACAGGAGGGTGGCACATTCACCATGGAGCGAAAGCCGGATTACACCGCGCAAATCGGTGGTTCGGAAGTCGTGCTACGCCGCTACAACGTGCAAACCAAAGTCACCTACGATCTGTTGACGGACGGTAAGCGTATGGTCTATTTTGTCGGGTCGGACGGTTTAAAGTCAACCCGCACCGGCTTCGAATCGTTAGGAAACACCATTCCCGCTCCGAAAGCACCGGAAGTCGCCGTCCCAAAACCAACCCTTTAGAGCGATTGATCTATCCTCATAAGGATGCGGATCTAATTCCGTGCCCTTGACAGATGGTCAAACGCTCGCCGACCGCTTCCGTGCGGCGGGTGTGTCTGTGCGCTACCGGCCTTATACCGGCGTCACTCATGAGTTCTTTGGTACTGGTGCCGTAGTCGCGAAAGGCAGAGATGCGGTTGCGTTCGCGGCGGAGGGACTTCGAGCGGCATTCGCATAGCGGACCGGCAAGGGAAACACGAACGCGCCGCACGTCATACAACGTGCGGAACGCAATCAGTGCGTTTTTGTAGGAAAATTTATGCCGATTCATCTGTTGCTTCCCTACCCTTCGGTACTTGATGTTACGGACGTGCCGCGGCACCACCGCGTTTAGGAGCGTTATGTACCACAAACCCGGCGGTGCATAAACGAACAAGTGCCGCCGAGGGAATACAGCAGTTACTCGCCCCAGACTCGCCGTCGGGCGACACCTTTGGTGGTCCAGGTTGGTTTGTAATCGTCGGTGGTCGCACACCCGAGCGGCTTGCCGTGAGCGTCGTACACCTCGACCCAACCGTCGCTTCCGTCCGTCGTGCAGAGCACGATGTAGATCGGCTTGCCCGAAACCTGCCATAGATACACCTGCGCGGAGCCGAAATCGCCGTCGGTGACGGTGCGCGTGTAAAACTGGTATGCCTCGTTGACACCCGGGGGTAGGGTCTTTAGTGCCGTTTCGCTCACCGCATTCTCTTCTACGAATAGCTCTTTGTCGGGGTAAACGCCCCGCTCAATACAGGAGGCGAGACGTTTCTCGTATTCGGCGCGGGCGGCGACGGCTTGCGCCGTACTCGGAGGAGGGGTGTTGGCCGCTGGAGCCCGGTACTCGGCGAGACGTTCCCCGACCCACTTATCGTCTGCATGATGCTCTGCGCAGAGGTAAATCTTAT
>JACMIS010000607.1 GCA_014381035.1 Armatimonadota bacterium | reverse complement strand
TTGTTGATCGCGGCGACCAGATCACGGAAACCCTCCGGCGTCCCCCCGGCATCCGGTTTGGCGACCACGCAGTGCCGGATGCCGATCTTACCGAGTTCCTTGATCCGCTCGACCTCTACCGGGCGCGAGATGCCGTCTCGGACATGCCGGATGCCGCTTTCGACCAGCTTCTGCCGCAATTCCTTGTAGCGTGTGAAATACACCCGGTCGGAGTATCCCCAGTGAGCACAGACGCCGATAGAGTCGATGAATGTTTCCGCGGGGGCGGCTTTCACCGGATCCGCGGAAGCGGAGGCAACAGCAACGGCAACGCAAGCGGCTATCCCGCCTGCAACCAACAAACGATGTGTCATGCGCTCTTCTTTCTCAACAGCGGCAAAAATACCGTCCTGTTAGTCAGCCGAGCCGTCGTAGCCGTATGTCAGACCCACGAACGGCTTATTTCTCAGCCATCGTCTTGAGGACCAGGGCGCCGTTGCCACGGGTCAGGGTGGCAAGCTTTGCTTGGTCCGCGGGGCTGAGCTTGTTAACATCGCCTCCCGTCTCTTTAGCCTTGTGTCGCATCCATTCCGTGGTTTGCTCATCGACTCCCGCCGCCTTCGTTTCCGCCGCCGTGAGCGCGGAAACGGGTGCGGGAGGCGCCATGTTGCGCCATGCGACGAAGATCGCCAGAACGATCGCTACGGCGCAAATGGCTACCAACGCGGTCGTGGGGATGCGACGATTTTGGTTTGTATCAACTAGTGTCATTGAATTGCCCCTTCGCGGTATCCGTCCCGGTACCCTTAGGAGTGCCGGGACGCGTACCGCCCTATTTAATGTTCGGCTCCAGTTGCGGGAAGAAGTTGGCGACGGTCAGTGTGCCGAAGCGCGCCGCCTTCGCGTGTCCGTCCACGTATACGACGTTTACGAAGCCGGATTTGAGCCCGCTTCGGTGATGGCGGTAGGCAGGACCTTTGCACGCCCATGCGCCCTGTGGGCAGTTCCACGGGAAGACACCCGGCGTTCCGTCGGTATAATCGCGGGCTAGCCAGTCCCGCATCCAGTTGACGGCTGTCGTCATCTGTACGGGGTCGTTGAGATCATCCACACCGGTGATGTCCAGTTCCGGGCGGATCCAGTCCGTGGGTGTGTCCGCGAACTCGCCGTACCAGTTTTTGTTGCCATCGCCCATCCAGATGACCGTGGCAGGATTTCGGATGTCGGCGAGCGACTTCGCCGGGTCGAAGCACCCGCCGCTCTTCACGGATGCGGAGGAGCCTTCGGTGCAGGAACCGGCGACGAGTCCGTTCGCCGTGTAACTGATGTTTTTGCCAATTGTGTCCGTAGGGCAGTGGCTGAACGCCCCACCACCTTCTGACCAGGCGTTGGGATCTTCAGTGCCATCGGCTCTTTTCCGTTTCAGACCCATTTTGATATACGGCTCCAGTTCGCCAACCCACGTGGATAGCCCGGGGGCTCCCCATGCGATGGGGAACGATTCGTCGAAATCCTGGACGTATTGCATCGTCGCCAGACCGACTTGCTTCGTGTTCGATAGACAGCTCACCATACGCGCTTTCTCGCGTGCCTGGGCAAAAACAGGGAAAAGGATAGCGGCGAGAATCGCGATGATTGCTATAACTACGAGCAACTCAATCAAGGTGAATGCGCTACGGGTTCGTGTCGTTTCTTCAGTGAATCGTTTCATTGTATTCCTTCTTTCTATTGCACGGAGGTAAAGAGGACAGCCTCAAAGCCGTCCTATACTGGGTACGGATATGTCATGCCGACATCGGGATGATTCCTGTTGTTTCATTTCGGGTCACCTCCTCGGAGAATTAACCCCGCCGGGAGGACTATCATAGGTTTCTCGCACGGCTGTCTGATCAAGAGGATCATGCCGAGACAATCATTACACTACACTACCGCAACGGGCGTGTCGTTCAGAGTGAATGCGTCTGTGACGCGTCGCGGCACCGCAGGAGTATCGCACCGATGCCATTTTTCGAGGTTGCTTTATTTACTATCGTTTAAGGGTCCTTCCTTGACCGGTATTCGAGTCCGCGTAAAGCGGCCGGGAGGTTGTATGGGGTGCAGTACGGCTTCCGTGCGCGTACTGCGGCGCGGCACCAGATACGATCGCAGACGTATCTGCTGGCTGACGTTATCCCCGCGGACGGCGCGGAGCAAAAGTTGTACCGCCTCACGCGCCATTTCTTCCAGCGGCGGGCGGAGCGTCGTCAGCCCGAAATCCCGCGACGCCGGTTCGTCATCGAAGCCGATCAGCGCGTAATCCGCACCGGGGCGCCTCCCGGTCCCTTCGGCATAGGCGACGGCGAATGCGCGGGCAATGTTGTCGTTCGCCCCGATAACGCCCTGTGGCTCTTCGCCGTGGTTCGCCAGATATGAGTCCACCGCCGCGTACGATGCCAGTTCGGTTTCGATTTCGCCCGGGTCGCGGGGCGGTAAAAACGAAAGATCGGCGACAGGTGGGCAGATTTTTAAGGCATCCGCTGGCAACCCGGCGAGTTGTATAGCCTGACTTGCCCCTTCCCAACGCCCGCGTACCCAGGGCGTATGGAACGGCGCGACGAACAGTATGTTTTTGCGGATGCCGCTTTCGATGAGCAATCGGGCGGCACGGAATCCGGCATAGTTTTGGTCGTAAAACACGTGCGCGATCGGCAGATTGATCATGCCCGACGTGATGGCTACGACGCGCGACGGGTCGCCGTAATCTCCGCAAAAGCCGGAGACGACCTGAGCGATCTCTTCATCGTTCGGGTCCTCGCGCACCGCGATATACACCATCGCCTCGGCGCCCGCGTGACGCAGTCGTTGTGCCCCCTCAAATGGGGATAGTATATTCGGAGCGAGGTCGTCCCCCAGAGAGGAGCGGTTGACAAAAACGGTGGTGACGCCGACGGATGCCATGAGCCGCTCTACGGTATGAATCAGCGTTCGGGGCCAGAAGTCGTTCTGGTTCAAGAAGGAACACAAGATCCCTACCGTGCCGATCTGGACAGCAGGCAGGTTTGTCAGCACATCGCCGTCGAACGACAGAGAATCGATAGAGCCACTCTCGATCGCGAATTTCTCGCCCGAGGGGTCCGGGTCATCCGCGAGAAACGGGTCACGGGCGACGTAGGTGCCCCGCCCGTTGTCCGCGCGCAGGGTGCCGTCCGAGAGCATGTTGGCGACCGCTTTTTGCACCGTAGACAGGTCCACGCCGTAGCCGCGTGCGAGCATCTGGCGGCTCGGTAATACCGCGCCCATGTTCCACTCGCCCTTACGCAAACGTTGCCGCAGATCACGCTCAATGCGCCGATAGGCAGGCTCCGATTTGCCCGTTAACTCCGTAACGTCTTCCTTGTCGTTTCGTGTTCTTTGCATGGAAATCACCAGACCATGTGGCAGATCCATATGGCTTTACCGTACGGTTCCATGGTACAGCCCGGCGCCGCGATTGTCAATAGTGAAAACAGGTTAATTTAAGGCGAGCAGAAGCCGTGCGTCGAATAGAAGGCGGGGCGATTTGTAGCGTCTAGCGAGACCGGGAGTAACGAGAGGGGTACCCGGTCTAATGACCGCGTTCGATATAGGAATAAACGCGGCGATAAATGCTGTTCATAAAATGACTGATAGCGGCCTCGCGGTCGCCGCCGAAATCGACCTTGACGTAGTCCCGGAACGCGTGTTCGATTTCGCCGATTCGGTATAAGGCGATCTCCGGCGGAAGGGGATACTCCTTGCCCGTTTTTTCGTTGACGGCTTTGATCCGGGTTTCGAACCAGTGCATCGTGTCG
>JACMIS010000079.1 GCA_014381035.1 Armatimonadota bacterium | reverse complement strand
TTACCAACCGGCGAAGGTGATCGAAACGGGAGTGTTGGTGCCACGACGCGAGCCGGTTGACCCAGGGTTCGGACCCGGTGCCTACTGAAAAATCGATGCCAGAAGATGCGGATAGCCGGGAATGGCGACGGCGGCGGAAACTCGCGAGCGAACTGTACCGACAGGAAACGGTCCGTGTGGTGGTTCTGGGTGAGGCACCGCCGCCGGAGCGGTTCTTTTATTTCGGAGACTCGTTGTTCTTCCGGTATCTGATGCGGGCGTTCGTGCCATTCGTCGGGGAATCGTTTACAGAGGATGCCGGGCGGTTTTTGTCTCTGTACCGCGCGCTCGGTGGGTGGCGGACCGATGTTTGTGAGGATCCGCAGCGGGCGAGCAAAGGCGGGGCAGACGATGTCGGGATCTGCCTGGACCGTTTTCTCGTGCGGTGGAGTCGGTTACCGTTCGCGCCGGAGCCGCTGGTGATTCTGTCACCAAAGCGACTGTATGATAAGTTGCCGAACATCGTAAAGGCGGAGGTCACGGGGATGGTGCCACCGCCGGGGCAGTGGAACGCGCATCGGGTGGCTTTTCTGCGAGAGATGGAGCGGTTGCTCCGGGTTTACGTGGGGCATGAGACCATCGCGGACGCGGCACGAAGCGTGGACGTGGAGGATGCCGTTTTAGATTTTGAGATCGCTCGTGCTTGCGCCGAGGGTGCAGAGGCGAGCGAAATACTCCGGCTGATTACCGGACACCCCCGCGAAGCGCGATTGCGCTTCGTTTGGGAGAACAACGAGGACGAAACATGACAACGGCTACCAGTGCGGGCTATTCCGCAACCTTTGGAGGAACATTGCGCGTGGCAGAAACGCACACGATAACGGTTTTGGTCAACAACGAACCCGGCGTACTCGCCCGCGTTTCGGGATTGTTCGCGCGACGCGGCTACAATATCGAGTCGCTCACCGTGAGCATCACCGACGACCCAAATGTTTCTCGCATGACGATTGTTGTCGCGGGTGATGCGGACGTGTTGGAGCAGATCACCAAACAACTGCACAAACTATTAGATGTGCGCAAGGTATACGATTACCTCGATACGCCGATGCTCGCCCGCGAACTCGCGCTGGTCAAGGTGAACGCCGAACCGGGACAACGCTTAGAACTGATGCAGTTGATCGATATTTTCCGGGGGCGCGTGATTGATGTTGCGGAAAAAACCTACGTGATCGAAGTGACCGGGGGCAGCGACAAAATAGACGCGTTCGAGAAGCAACTGGCGCAGTTCGGCATCCGCGAGTTAGTCCGCACCGGGCGGATCGCGATGATGCGCGGACCGCGCACCGTGTAGAACCGGGAGGGCGAATGCGATGGAAATGCAGAGCGAATCGTTCGATGCCGTGGCGTATGAAGTGGAGGCGCATTTACGCGCCCTGCGTCATCTGGTCGCGGAAACCGTGTTTCTATCCGACGCCCAGAACGACGCATTGAATGTATTAAAGGAAAGCCTGCGCACCGCGGAACTGCAAGCGTCTGCGCTTCGCCAATCGCTCCTTACGGGAACAGAGCCGGTGAGTGTCGAGGATTTGCAGGTTGACCGGTCGGCGCAATCCGAACTCCAAGCCCTGGAAGAGCGTTTGGGAATGGGAACAACCGACCTGTCCCGGCGTGCACAAGAGCGTTTGGAATGGATGATGGACCCTGACCTTCCGCCCGGATTGAGCGGCGAGGCACTTCTCGGCGAAGCGGACCCGCCGCGCACCTGGAATATCGAGGTCCCGCCAGATGATCGGTATCCGCCGGAAAGCGACGCGGGAGGGGCACTTATTCCCAGGGTACCTGTCGGACCTCGCCCGACACGAGAAGGTGGTGCCGCGAAAACGTTCGCGGAAGCGGAAGAACCGCCGCGTAATCCGTGACGGTGAAGGAGCGAAACTATGGAAATGCACAGCGAAGCGTTCGACGCGGTGGCGTATGAAGTCGAGGCGCACCTGCGCGAGTTGCGGCGATTGATCGGCGAGACTTTGTTCCTGTCGGACGCGCAGAATGAGGCGGTGAAGGCATTGAGGGAGGAGTTGCGAGCGGTCGAAGCACATTCGTCCGCGTTGCGCCATTCCCTTCTGACCGGGGAGGACCCGCAGAATGTCGAAACCAAGCCGGTCGGCGAAATGGGATCGGTGACGACGCTTTAGGAGCAAGCCGATGACACCCGAACCGGAAATAGAATACCTGTCGGAAACCGTCAAACTGCACGAGCGGTTCCTCGCCTGCGATCTGGCGAGTGAAGGCATGGCGGGCGCGGTCTACCGGGCATTCGCGTCGGGGGCGTTTTATGTGGTTATCGACACACGGAACGTCAATTCTCGGTTTTTCGCTTGGCTGACTGGGATGA
>JACMIS010000606.1 GCA_014381035.1 Armatimonadota bacterium | reverse complement strand
TCAGTTTAATATTGTTCACAGAATCTGCCATTGTCATTTACCAGGTTCCGGCAGATCATAGACGACAACGGGGATTTCTGCCGTGCCCAGAGTGTCCGCGATAATCCGCGCGACCGTTTCCCAGTCGCCCCCGGCAAGCCCGCACCCGATGCGCGGCATATGAACGGTCGTGCTGACACCGAGGGACCCCGCGAACGTCACCACCGCGCGCAATCCCGCCCGTATGGCTTCGTACCGGACCGGGGGCGTGCCGTTTTCCGTACGGTAGCCGCGTTGCCCAGGTTGGCGACATATAGATCCGCGCCGACGGGGACGAACTGGACCGCACCGAGCGCGAAATCGTTCGTGGCACGGTCGGCGTACCAGGCGCGGTAAGATCGCTCGGCTTCGGGATAGCGGCGCGATAGAGCGACGACGAAGCCCTTGCCCCATCCGCCCCGGTCGTTGCAAATGTGGACCAGGATTCGCGGACCCGTGGAATCGCACCCCGGCGAAGTGGCGTCGCCGACGGCATAGCGTATCTCATACATTTACAAGTGGTATACCACATCGGGGCGGCAAAGAAGATGCGGCATCGTGGTTGTCGGGTCTACCGGGACATCGAGGAATCGTTCGACCCGTCCGGGGGCGGCACGCAGTTCTCGGTCGGCGACGTCGGACGGGGCGACCGCGTCGCGTCCGAGTTGATAGAACGCCTGTACCGCGTCCAGAATATCCTCCGTCAGTCGCCACATCAGCGGCGAGTCGTCGTTTTTGCGGGCGGAAACCACCAGTCGCCACATTCGCTCGATAATATCGCCGTTACCGGTCTGCACCACCAGAAGCATAAGCCTGAAAACCCCTTCCTTGATCCGCGAATTAAACGGTATCTTACCCAAAGGCGGCGGGAGTGTCACGCTAATTTGAAATTCGTTGTCACTCATAGCACAACACTGACAGGACTGCTACTCGACCAATGCACCGTAGGATTTCACGACATGCACCGCCTGTGCCATATCGATCTTTACGCCGCGCAGATTCACTTCCTGAAAGTCCACACCCTCTACCGTCGCGTCGCGCAGATTCGCCCCTTTGAGTTTGACCTTCGCGAGGTTCGCTTTCGTCAGATCGGCGTGCCGCAGGTCCGCGTTTTGCAGGTCGGCACCGAAAAAATCGGCTTCGACAAATCGGACGCGTCGCAAGTCGATCTTTCCCAGTGTCACGCCGCGCAAGATCGCGTATGACCAATCGCCCTCGACGATGGTAACCCCCGTCCAGCGGGATTCGATGAAGGATACGCCGAGCAGGCGACAAACTTGAAATGCGGTCAAGAACAGGTCCGCACCTCGAAACTCCGAGGTGCTGAACGAGCAGTTAGAAAACCGGGCATTGTTGAAGGATGCGAACGAGAAGTCGCACTCCTCGAACACACAGTCAGCGGCGACCACTTCATCCAGTATCGTGGAGCGAAACGAGCAACGGGTAAACGTGCGCTGTTGCCACTGTGCCTCGCTAAAATCCTGATCATCAAAGTTTTCGCCTTCGGTTTCGGTTAGCATTTTTCTTTTTCTTTTCTGTCCTACGCGGACGGCGCCAACCACGCGTTGGAT
>JACMIS010000605.1 GCA_014381035.1 Armatimonadota bacterium | reverse complement strand
TCCAACTGCTCGGCGACCGCACGCGCATCCTGCTCTAATTTGTCCAGTCGGGCCAGTATACTGTCGGCAGCGCGACCGTCCCCCAGCGCGTTCAGGAACTTATTTTTTTGGATCCCGATGAACTGCGCCCGTTTTGCCAACTGCCCCCGCAGGATAGAAAGTTCATCCGGCGCGGACTGCCAGCCACCGGTTTCGGCGATCAGCCGGTGCATGAGCGTTTGATGTCGCGCCGCGCGCTCGATCAGGGACAGCACGGTGTAATGCAGGGCGTCGCCATTCACCCTCCCTACCGGACATTTCGATTGCCTCTTGTTGTCCAGGAGACAGACGTAGTAGTGTGTCCCGCCCGCCGATGCCTGGGTGTAGGCACATCCGTCCCCGCTTTCGCCGCAGTGAGGGCAGCGGACACGCCCGCGCAAATAATATACGTAGGGATCTTCCACGGATTCGTCTTTCTGTTTTCGCGGCGGGCGGGCGGGCGGTTCCGCGAGGTTTTCTTGGACCGCATCCCACAGGTCAAGGGGGATGATGGCGGCGTGATGGTTATCGTTCTTCCAGTCCCCGAACTCGTATTCGCCGAGGTACGTTCGGTCAGTTAGTAGGTTCGTGACCTGAGTCGTGGTCCATGTCCGCCCGGTCACCATAATCAGGTACTCCCGGATCTCGGCCCGCGTACAACGCGCCTTCGCCATCGCGAACGCCTGCCGAACGAGCGGGGCGGCATCCTCGTCGGGAATCATGACTTGGGGGGGTTCCTTGTCCACAGCCGTCTTCAGTACCGTCACCGCTGCCGTAAACTGCTTCCGGTACCCGAACGCGACGCGACCGCAGACGTACCCATGTGCGACCATACCCTCCATTTTGGTCCGGGTGTGCATGGCGGACTGCTTGGGCTGAATCCCGTCGGCGAAGATCGTCATCTCTTTAGTTAACTGACCTTGGAGATCTTTACTGAAATGCTCCTCGACCATGATGATGTCGATGCCCGCCTCGGTGAGTAGATGTTCTGCGACATAGTAAGCCGGACCCCGCGCGAGGCGACTCATGTAGGTGACCACGACGGCATCGAACTTACCTGCTTGGGCGTCGGCAAGTAGCCGCTTCCAGTCCGGGCGCATCAGGTTCGTCCCTGTCTTACCTTCGTCGGCATACGTATCGGCAGGGACGCCCGCGAGTGTGCGGATGTGCCCGGCGTTTTTCAATTTCTGGTTATCAATCGTAGTGAAGTCACCGTACTTTTGGTCGTCGCTGGAGCAGCGGTTGTAGGTCGCATAACGAAGCGGACCGCTCTCTTTTTTGCGCTTCTTTTTACGGTAGTTGGTGTTTGGCACGTTCGCTCCCTTTTTAGCCGCGTGCCGTCGATTGAGGTGTATCAGCGGCTATTTCACTCAATATTATCACGCGAACGCTCCAGTATACGAGAGAAATCACGCCCGGACTGATCCCGCGTATGAACGGTCGGATCAACTGGTCGCAGGCATCCTCATCCGTCCGTTTTACAGTTATGTTCACACAGACGATCACCCGCGTTTCAATAGCCGCCGCTCCCACTTGAGTCGGCAGACGAGGGACCGGAGCATGTCCTGC
>JACMIS010000078.1 GCA_014381035.1 Armatimonadota bacterium | reverse complement strand
TGCATGTATTCCGCCGTGGACGCGCCGCCGAAGCCCATCAACGCCATCTCTTCCGGCACCTTTTTCTCGGCGTCGTGCAGGGCGCGGAGTACGCCCATCGCGGTGCTGTCGGTCGCGGCGAGGATCGCGGTAACCCCTTTTCCGGCTTTGTCGGTTAACAGTTCGCGACCGGCTTCTAAACCTTCGAGCGAGCGTTCGTTGCGCGGGCGCAACGCTTCCCAGGGGATCGGTTCCAGCCGCGCTTCTTTCATCACGGACTGGTAGCCCTGTAAGCGTTCGCGTTGCGCGGTGTTCATGCGGTGCGGGGCATAGACATACGCGACCCGCTTGTGTCCGAGGCGGAGCAGATGCCGGGTCGCGGTGCGGGCGGCGGAAAAGTTGTCGGCGGCGACGTAGTCGGCATCCAGTCCCGGCACGAAGCGGTCCACGAACACGAACGGTATCTTTTCTTCTTCCAGGGCGCGGTAGTGCTCGATGGCGGGCTTGGCACCGTCGGGCGATTCGGGGTCGTCGTCGCTCGGCGCGATCAGAAACCCGTCCACACGCTTCTGCTTCAACGCCTCGATCTGGGTTTCTTCCTGGCGTAGTTCCGATGGGGCATAGTCTAAAAGCAGGTGGTAGTCGCGCTCCGCGAGGACCGACTGCGCCCCGGCTAAGACTTCGCTCCAGAACGCCGACGACGTATAACCCACGACCGCGCCGATGGTGAACGATTTGCCGGAGCGCAAGCCCCGTGCGAGGTGGTTTTTGCGGTAGCCCAGTTCCGACGCGATGGAAAGGATTCGCTCGCGGGTTTCGCGGCGAATCCGTGGGTCATTGTTGATAGCGAGGCTGACCGTGGAAACATCCACGCCCGCTTGCCGCGCCACATCTTTCATCGTCGTCGCCATCGTCGGTTTACCGGAATTCTATTTCAAAGGTTTGGATACGGGGGACGTGCTTGCTTCATTGCGCTTATCGTACCCATTTTGTTCCTTTTTCAACGAAGGTATGCCTGTTTCCTTCCGTGACGGCGACAATAATTCATATGAATTTGCGCCGACGGTGCGGTGCCACGTAAAGCAGGGGCTCTGCCGCGTATTCAAAATTTGTTCAAACGGGGCGGTGTTTGGTGTTCGACGCGAATGCCAACATGGTAGACGCAACGTGCAAGACGACCTCGGGCTTGGGGCAGCCGACTCCGCCCGGATTGACGCAACGCACCGCGGGAATGTCCGGCGAAACGCTCAGATGGCGGAGCGAATCCGGTCTACAGGGTGACGACGGAACGCCCCCTCTCCCTGTCTGGGCGAGGGGGCGTTTCTGACAGCGACTGCCTTAATGGGCTGGCGCGAGTGTCGACTGGTTGGCGACATCGCCACTTTCCGGGGCCGCGGCTCGCTCCCGCTGGGTCTTGATATGCGCGATGGCGTAGATCATCAGACCGTACATCGGCTTGGCGACGACGTCGGCGATGGAGTAACCCACCTGCTTACCGACCAGCGCGACCGCCGGGTCGAGGTTCAGGAGCGGCAGGAGGTACGCAATCGGATAGACCCCCCAACTCGCCAACAACAGCAAGCGCAGACCGAACAGCAGTCCCTTGACGTCGTCGGTTTCGCGGGTCATCGCCGCCCCGACTTCGGTCCAGAGGACGAAGAGAATATAAACGAACGGTATCGTGCTCAACGTGCCCCAGATGAGGCGCGTCGTCGTGTCCGTCGCCACCTCGCCGGGATAGCCCAGCACGATCATCAACACGGCGGCGATCACCAAGTTACTGATCAACGAACCGCGCTTTTGTCCGGTGACATAAAGAACAGCGATCAGTTCGACCAGTAACAAGGGGACCGTCAGTAACCAGTCGGCGTAACGGTACGCCTCGTTGAAGAGTTCGTTCGTCGGGGAGTAGCCCGTTTCGGTGTGGCTGAACGCCGCATTCCAACTGGAGAACATTCGAACATAGTGGTAGCAGGCGATACCGACGATGAGCGCACCGACTTCCAGTACGCGCTGATACTTGTAGGCGACGGTGTTCCGCGCCAGCAGAAAGAACACGAACGCGGCTCCCATCGCCGCGATGGTGAACGATAGAGAATTGTATACGAGGTCATATTGACCTATCGACAGATTTGGCATGTTTCTAAAGCTCCTACGCTAAAAGTAGTAAATTGTTCCGTTTCACAGTCGTTGTGATACACGTATGGCTTCGTTCATGACACCCCCTAAACCGCGTTTGGCATTATCCTTTCTAATTTGCGATAGGTGCCACGCTCGATACCCCAAGGTGTGTCCTATACAACTACCATCGAAAAAATAAGTTCTCGTTTTTTTCAACTATGTTTGAAACTGAGAGACGTGTGGTAGTGCCCAACGAGAATCGGGAACCGCCGCC
>JACMIS010000604.1 GCA_014381035.1 Armatimonadota bacterium | reverse complement strand
TATTCGCCGCGTCGGGCGGTTTTGATGGGGAGGCACACCAGTAAAATTTATGTTTAGCCGGACCCTTTTTTCACGATTACCCAGGCCGCTATCCTGCCGGATCATCGCGCCGCTTCTGACCAGGCACGCGGAGGCGGGGGCGACATTGAACGCGGACGAGCGCACCGCCGTCCGCGCACACCTGTCCGCCTGTCCTTCCTGCCAGGAAGAGGCGGTAGCCGTTCGCGCCGTGGGCGCTTTCTTGCGGTCTCTCGGCCCAGCCGCCATGCCTGCCTATGTCCCGGCACCGGACCTATGGGAGCGTATCGAAGGACGTATCATCACGGAGCAGCGGGAAAGCCGTCGGTCTTTTTCGCTACGTCCGGTGTTGCTGTTCGCCCCCGCCCTCGCCGCGATCATCGTCGCGGTAGTTCTGATGCAGAAACCGTCGCCGTCGCCCGTAGCGCAAACCGCGTCTGCCCCCGCGGAAAGCTACGGGGTGGCGGACACCGCGAAAGCGCTGACGGGATTGGTTGCCATGGACGAGGCACGCACCACGCGCCCCTCTCTTGTCGCGGCTCCTTCGGCGACGCCCGCCGTAACCATGGCGAAGTCTGCGGGGATGAAATCCGTCCCGCGCCGGATCGCGATGGTCGAGAGTATACGGAAACGTGGTCGTTCCCCGGAGATCGCCCCTCGGACGGAATCGGCTAAATTCTCCCTAGCCATGCGCGTAATCCCTACGCCGCGAAACACACGGAACGCGGATCGTGTCGCGCAAAACGTTTCGCGACCGAAACCGACGTTCGGCGAGATCACCATCGTGGATGTCGATGCGACGCCCGCCCCCGTCATGGTAGCGTCGGCGCGTACCGGTGGCACTGCGCCGGAACCCCGTGTGGTCACGCCGTCTTCCAGCGGGGAATATTTTGCGTACGAGGGTTCGTCGTCGAAGGCGATCACGGTCGTATCCTCGCACCCGGGTTCCGGCGTGACCGGTACCGCCTACGCGCCGCCGCCGGTCACGGACACGATGATTCGTCAGCGACAACGGCGCGGGTTGTTTGGCGGCTATAGTGCGGGCGGCGCGATTATCGGGGCTCTCCCCGCGACGAGCGGGGCGGGCACCGGGAGCGAAACTGCTACGCCGTGGTAAAAAGGGTCATGCACGCTTCGCGACTGTTTTCGTTGGCGATTCTCGCCGCCGGGTTCGGCGGCTTTGTTTGCGTTTCTCGGGCACGCGCGGACGACAAGGCGCCTTTTGCGTCGAAGAGTCGTGCCGACGTTCTGGGCATGGCGGGTGCCAGCGAGACCGAGCGCAAGACGGAAGCGTTGCGCCGCGATGGCGACCGCGCCATCCAGATCGGCGAGTTCGATGACGCCGCCCGCGCTTACGCGCAGGCGGTGTTGCGTTCGCCCAACGATCCCGTTTTGCGCCTTCTCACCGGAGTCTCACTCACCACGATACGTAAGCCGGATGTCGCGGTGGCGCAGTTCAAAGTCGCCTGCCGTCTGACCGGGGATGACCTCGTCGCTTCGCTTCTTTTACAGGGCGCACTCGCGCAGACGGGACAATCCGACGCCGCGCAAACCGTCTACCTCGAGGCGGTGCGTCGCTACGGGAAGCCGAGTGGTGGACTAGACAGTTCGGCGTCACTCGTCCGCCTCAAAGCCGCGCTGAAGACCGCCCCGAACTCGCCGATCCTACACCTGCTGATCGGGGACGCTCACCAGATCGCGGAAAACCTTCCCGCCGCCAACGCCGCGTACCGCACCGCGATCAGTTTCGCGCCGGGTTGGGCGAACCCGAAGGTCAATCTGGGATTGCTTCGCCTCGCGCAGAACAAGCCCGTCGAAGCGGTGCAGTTGTTCGAGTCTGCCTTGAAGCGTGACCCGGAGAATGTCGCCCTGCAGTTCTTTCGCGCCGACGCCCAGCGGGAGGCGGGTAACCTGAAAGGCGCGATCGCGAACTATCAGCGGATCCAAACCCGGACCGCCTCCCGCGGCAAAATGGCCCCGATCAACGCGCAAGCACTGACCGGTCTAGGCCAAGCCTACGCGGCAGGCGGGCGTTTGGAGGACGCGCTGACCGCGTTCAATCAAGCCCGAGTGATCGCCCCGACCGACCCGGCCCCGCCTGCCGCCATCGGCGAGGTACAAACCAAGCAGCGCGATTTCGAGGCGGCGGCGCAAAACTACAAGGACGCGTTGCGCCTAACCAAGGCGAGCGGCCTGTTCGGGACGCAGGCGGTGCTGTATCAGGCGTTGGCACAAACACAGATCGCGGGAAAGCAGACCACGGCGGCGTTGCAAACGCTGGAGCGGGCGCTGCGCGAGCAACCGGAAAGCGCGGACCTTTGGCACCGGTTGCGCGGCGAAGCCATGCTTTCCATCGGCAACCAGACCGCGGCCGAGGCGGCATTCCGCGCTTCGCTCGACACACAAGCGGACGCCGGTACGTTCCCGCAGGAAACGCTCGCCGTGATCGCGGCGAAGGGGCTTCTGGACAGCATAATCGCCGGATACCGCGCGAATCTTAGCACGAACGGCGGATTCGCACGGAGCAGGAATACGGCACCCGGTTCGGTGGGTGTGATCGGACGGCCTGCCGACGCCTCACCGGAACGCGAAACCCGCGCGCTTGTCGCCCTCGCCGCGATCGCCCAGTACCAGAGCAAAACCGCGGAAGAGTTGGCGTATCGGGAAGAGCTGACGCGACGCCGTTCCCGCGGCGCGGACTGGTTCGCGCTCGCCGACGCGTATGACGGACGCGCCCGCGACACGGCAAAGGCGAAGCAAGCCTACCGACAGGCACTTAATCTGGGTGGGCTTTCCGACGCGCAGACCGAACGCGCCCGTCTACGCATGAGGCAGTTGGCGGGCGTTGGCAGGGAAGCCGCCAAACCATAAGGCTAGTCCGGGATGCCG
>JACMIS010000603.1 GCA_014381035.1 Armatimonadota bacterium | reverse complement strand
TTCGTCGTCAACGGCGACAAGTGGCTCACCGACCCCGCCGCGAAATCCGAAGACGACGGTGGCGGAAACGTCAACTCGGTCTTGATCCTGATGCCGCCGGATTATGCGTCTCCCGCCCGTGCCGACGACGGCGTTCTCGCGACGAGTGCGCTGGAACATACCCAGACCGCCCCGTCGCTCAACTACGACCGGGGACAACTCACGCTGGCGTTCCGCGTGCGTCCCGGCGACGCCCGGAGCGTCGCGGCGGTGGTCGACGGCAAGCCGTTGCCGCTCGAAAAGCAGGGCGAGGACGAGTTATACGCCCGCTACCGCGTGCGCGTCCCGTGGGACCGCAAGAGCGACCTTTCCTACGCGTTCGAGATCGCCGACGGCGCGAAGACGTTCCGCTACGGCGCGAACGGCTTGAAATCGAACGCCGCCGACGCCAAACCGTTCACGTTGAAGGCGGCGGAATACAAACCGTTCGCGGTGCCGGGTTGGGTCGAGCAGAGCGTGTTTTACCAGATTTTCCCCGACCGTTTCGAGAACGGTGACAAGACCAACGATCCGAAGAAACTCGAACCGTGGAACGGTAGCCCGGCGTGGTTTAACCGCTTCGGTGGCGACGCAGCCGGTGTCGAGAAACGCGCCGACCATCTGGAGGCACTCGGCGTCCGCGCCGTGTATTTCAACCCCGTCTTTCAATCGCCGTCGAACCACCGCTACGACGCCGAGGATTTCAAAAAGATCGACGGGGAGTTCGGTACCAATGCCGAGTTCGCCCGTCTGTCGAAATCGCTCGAAAAGCGTGGCATCAAGACCGTGATGGACTTCGTATTTAACCATTCCGCGACTACTTTCTTCGCGTTCCAGGACATTCGCGACAAGGCGGAAGCGTCTACCTATAAGGATTGGTACTTCGTCAACTCGTATCCGGTCAAGATCGGCGAAAACCCGAACTATCAGGCGTGGTACGGGTTCGCGTCGATGCCGAAGATGAACGTGATGAACCCGCCGACGCACGATTACCTCCTTTCGCTGGTGGATTACTGGAAGAAGGAAGTCCCGCTCGCCGGTATCCGGCTCGACGTGGCGAACGAAGTGGACCCGCGTTTCTGGCGCGATCTGCGCGTCAAGGTAAAGACACTCGACCCGCAGATGTGGATCGTCGGTGAGGTGTGGGGTGACGGTTCGCCGTGGCTTGGCGGCGACCAGTGGGATTCGGTAATGAACTACCAGTTCCGCGACGCGTGCCTGCGCTTCTTCGCCGAGGAGAAAACCACCCCGACACAGTTTACGACCCGGTTGATGGCACTGGACGCATCCTACGCGCCGCAGGTGTCGCGCAACATGATGAACCTGCTATCGTCACACGATACGCCCCGCTTCCTGACGCTGTGCAAAAGCAACGCCGAGATGCATAAACTTGCCGCGACGTTGCAATTTACCTGGGTCGGTGCGCCGAGCATCTATTACGGCGAGGAGATCGGCATGGAGGGCGGCGGCGACCCGGAAAACCGGCGCGGCATGGACTGGCAGAAGGCGACGGCGACAAACCCGATGCTAAGCCACTACAAAACGCTGATCGCGACCCGCAATAAAAGCCGTGCCCTGCAATCCGGCGACGCGCACATCCTGACGACGAGCGACGCGGACGGCACGCTCGCCTTTTCCCGCACGTTGGACAAAGAGGTGGCGGTCGTCGCGCTGAACCGCTCCCGCGAACCCCGCACGGTGACGGTCTCGCTCGCGAAAGCGCCGGGCGCGGTCCGCAACGCCCTGCGCACAAAAGGGTTTACGGACGCCCTGACCGGCAAGCGCGTTGCCAAAGAGGCGACCAGAGACACCGTAACCCTGACGCTCGCGCCGCTAAGTGGGGCGGTTTTAGTGCCTTAGGGCAAGGTGTTTTGAGCTCCCCCGCCCCCCATTCTGGGGGAGCCGGAGGGAATGCGGGGGAGAAACTTCGCCGGTCGAGCGTGACGCCCCACACCCGCTCCCCTAGAATGGGGGCTTGCGCGGTATAATTCGTTCATGGAAACGATGGAAACGCATTCTGGCGAATCGGTTCTCAACGACGCCTCGTTCGAGGAAACCGTGCGGCGTGGTCTCGCCATTTATGACGAACAGTTAAAACCCGTTCTCGAGCCGGTACACAATGGCAAGGCAGTAGCGATCAACGTCGAAACCGGCGAGTACGTGATCGCGGACGACCTGCCCGATGCCCGCCGACTATTGCGCGAAAAGTATCCAACCCCCCACGGCGTGTCGTTGATCATCGGACCCGAAACCGACCCAGCTATGCTATCGCGCGTCATGGTCGGGCGGAAGCCGATGCGGCGTAACCCGTCATGAGCGGGCGCGAAATCGGCATTTTCCGCGCCAAAATGCCCCGCGTTGAAGTCACTTTGCCAACAGACGGAGAAAAACTCGTCGTCGAGTTCGTTCTCGATACCGGGTTCAATGGCGACTTGGCTCTCCCGCAACGGGTAATACAACGACTTTCCGCGACGATGCAACCGGCGCAACTGCACCGCATGGCAAACGGCGACGTATTCACCGCCCCAACTTACCTGCTCGATGTTTCGTGGTTAGGACGCACCCGCACCGTGGAAGTTATTGCGCTGGAGGGCAACCCCCTGCTCGGCACGGGCTTGTTGCTCGGCACCCAGATCACGATTGACGCCGTCGCGGGCGGCGAGGTGATTATCGAACGGATGTGATTCGCGCCGGACACCGATGATTCCAACGAAGGGGCGTGCCGTATATCTGCGGCACGCCCCTTTTTCTATTCGCCGATTGCCCGGATCGCGCCCGCGCACCGCTCGCAGATGTCGCGAAACAGCGGGTCGCGCCCGATGTCGCGCTTCACCAGCCAGCAACGCGGGCACTTCGAGCCGACCGCGCCCCCGACCTCGATCCGCTCCGCGCCGGTGTCCGCCTCGCGCGACACTTCCGACACGCCGAACAGCATCGCCAGATCCTCATTGGTGAAGCGGTTCGTCGCGGCGAAATCGCCGACGAGCGTGACGCGGGTTTCGAGCGACTTTTTCAGCCCCTTGTTTTTCGCGTCTTCCAGTGCCTTATTCACCCGGTCACGTACCGCGAAGAACGAACCCCAGGACGCGGCTAAGTCGTCGTTCAGGAACGCTTCGTCCGGCACCGGGAACGGCGCGAGTTCGACCGACGGGTACTGCTCTTTCGCCCCCGGTAGCAGTTGCCACGCTTCTTCCGCCGTGTGCGAGAGGATCGGCGCGAGTAGGCGACACATCACCGACGCGATCTCGTAGAGCGCGGTCTGTGTCGAGCGTCGTTCCGGCGAATTCGGCGCGTCGGCGTACAAACGGTCCTTGATCACGTTCAGGTAGAACGCCGACAGGTCGCCCGCGCAGTAATCATTGATCGCCCGAAGTGCCCGGTGAAACTCGTAGGCTTCGTAAGCCGCCGTTACTTCGCCCACGAGTCGTTGCAACCGGTCCAACGCCCAGCGGTCTACCGCCGTCAGTTCATCTACCGGCGTGCTGTCGGTCGCCGGGTCGAAATCGAACAGCGAACCGAGCAGGAACTTGAGCGGGTTGCGCAGGTTTCGGTAGTTCACCACGACCTGATCCAAGATCTTCTGACCGAGGCGCACGTCCTCGAAGTAGTTGATCGACGCCACCCACAACCGGAGCACATCCGCGCCGTACAGGTCGATCACCGACGACGGCGCGACTGCGTTCCCCGACGTCTTATGCATCGGCTTACCCTTCTCGTCCAGCGTCCAGCCGTTCGTGATGACCGCTTTGTAGGGCGCGGCGTCCTTCGTCGCGGTGCCGATCATCAGGGACGAGTTGAACCAGCCCCGGTGTTGGTCGGAGCCTTCCAAATATACGTCCGCCGGGAACTGCAGTTCGGGGCGCGTTTCCAGCACCGCGCGGCAGGTCGAGCCGGAGTCGAACCAGACATCTAACACGTCGGTTTCCTTCTCGTACTCTTCCGCCGAACCGCCGAGCGGGCAGACCCAGTCGTCGCCGAGGATCTCTCGCGGCGACCGTTCGTACCAAACATCGGAGCCTTCCGCTAAGGTCATTTCGTACACCTTTTGCACCGATTCCGGCGTCAGGACCGCCTGCCCCTTGTAGTAGAACACCGGGATGCCGACGCCCCACGCCCGTTGCCGCGAAACGCACCAGTCCGGGCGCCCCGCCACCATCGCCGAGATGCGGTTCACGGACTCGGGCGGGAACCACGACACGGCACCGATCTCGGCGAGCGCCTTTTCGCGGAAGCCGTCGTGGTCAATGTTCATGAACCATTGCACGGTGGCGCGCGTGATCACCGGGTTATGGTAACGCCAGCAGTG
>JACMIS010000602.1 GCA_014381035.1 Armatimonadota bacterium | reverse complement strand
TAGCGGCGTCGGGTTCGGTCTCGATGACATGGAGGAGACCCGCTCCTTACCGCTCTCGGAAACCCACATTGATGACATCCTGCGCATCAGTCAGCAGATGAAGGCGTCCGACGTACACATCACCGTGGAGTTGCCGCCGATGTTCCGCATCGATGGGAAACTGACCCCGTCGAAGTGGGAGCAGGTGACGCCGCGCGAAGCGCAACGGATCGTTTATGACATCCTTTCCTCGGAACAGATCGAGCGGTTCGAGCGCACCAAGGAACTCGACTTCTCTTACGGCGTCGCCAATGTGGGACGGTTCCGGTTCAACGTCTACCGGCAGAAAGGGTGCGTCGGCTTCGCGATGCGGGCGATTCCCGCGATCATCCCGTCGATTGACCAACTGCGCCTGCCTTCCATTTTGAAGGACCTGACCCGCAAACATTCCGGTCTGATTCTTGTAACAGGACCAACCGGCTCGGGCAAATCTACGACTATCGCTTCGATGATTGATGTCATCAACTCCGAAAAGTCATTACACATCATGACAATGGAGGACCCGATTGAATACCTGCACAATCACAAAAAATGTATGGTGAACCAGCGCGAGATCGGGCAAGACACGGAGGGGTTTCACAATGCGATGCGGGCGGTTTTGCGCGAGGACCCGGACATCATCCTGGTCGGGGAAATGCGGGATAAGGAAACCATCGCCGCCGCACTGACACTAGCGGAAACGGGACACCTTGTTTTCGGCACATTGCATACGCGGAGTGCCGCGTCAACCGTTGACCGCGTGATTGACGTTTTCCCGCCCGATCAGCAGGACCAGATCAAGGTTCAATTATCGACGTCACTCGAAGCGGTCGTTGCCCAGCAACTTCTGCCGATGCTCGGGGGCGGACGAATAGCGGCGATTGAAATCATGGTCGCGACGTCCGCTATTCGGAACCTGATCCGGGAAGGCAAGTCGTACCAGATTGCATCATCCATCGAAACCGGGGCGCAATACGGGATGCAACCGATGGATAAAGTGCTTGCCGACATGCAGAAAGCCGGAATGATCTCCTACGAGGAAGCGATTTCCCGTGCAATCGACCGCGACAACTTCCTGCGACTGGCAAAAGGCGGATAGATTTTGGGGCGGGTGTTAGGTATTGGGTTTAGGGTGCTGGGAAGATGTTTACTTTTCCCGAAGACCCACCCCCTGTACACCTAAACACCCGATGAAAGAAACACACATGGCAACATTTACTTATGAAGCGATTGATGCGGTAGGGCGGCAGGTAAAGTCTTCCATCGAAGCCGAAACCGAACAACAGGTCCTCTCGAAACTGCGCGAGCAACGATTCAGCATTTTGTCTGTTCAAGAACGTAAGAGTAGCGCGTTCAACATGAACACGAGTTACGGCGGTCCGAAGCTGATCAGCATCGTCGTCTTCTCGCGGCAGTTCGCGACGATGATCGATGCGGGTATCCCGGTCACGAAATGTCTGGATATTCTCGAAGCGCAGACGAAGGATGTTCCGCTCAAGAACGCCATCAACCAGGTGCGCAAGGATGTGAAGTCCGGCTCCAACCTCGGCGACGCGCTGGCGAAGCATCCCGCCTGTTTCAACCGCCTATATGTGAACATGATCCGTGCCGCCGAGATCGGCGGTATTTTGGACAGCATTCTGGACCGGTTGGCTACGTTTTTGGAAAAAGAGATGGAGATCAAGCAGAAGGTTCAAGCCGCTACCATCTACCCGGTTATTGTGCTTATCATGTCCATCGGCATGATTTTCGCACTGTTTGCCTTTGTGCTTCCCACCTTCAAAGTTATTTTCGCGGACATCAATGTCGAATTGCCTATGACCACCCAGGTCATGTTTATTATTTCTGACTGGATTGTTCACTACGGCTGGTTTGTTCTCCCTGCTCTCGGTGCTGGCCTCTTTTTCGGCTTCAAACAGTACTACAAGACTCCACAGGGGAGAATGCAACTGGACACGGTAAAACTCAAGTTCCCGATCATTGGGGACATGGTGCTCAAGATGTCGGTATCACGTTTCGCGCGTACATTCGGCGTGTTGATCGCAGCCGGTGTGCCGATGATGCGTGCCATGGAGATCATCGGTGAAACTGCGGGGAACGCGGTTCTGACCAAGGCGATCAACGATGCCCGTTCGGCGGTGCGTGATGGTCAGCGGATTTCTACGCCACTTGCCGCGTCGGGACTGTTCCCACAGATGGTGACACACATGATCGATATCGGGGAGGAAACCGGTCGCCTCACCGAAATGCTGACCAAGGTGTCCGACTTCTATGATAAAGAAGTGGATGCGCAGGTCAAGGGCTTGACCAGTATCATCGAACCGATTCTGATCGTGTTCATGGGCGTCATTGTGGGCTTTATCGCGATCTCGATCATGGGACCTATGTTCAAACTGGTTTCCTCGATCAACTGATTCGCACCATATCCGCAAAGAAACCGGGGGGCAACCTCCGGTTTTTTTGTGGAACCACTCCCTGTTTTCATGGTCTTTTCGATAGCAGTAAGCGGTTTTGAGACACGGTATAATTACTGTGTTTTGCAACGGCACGATTCTTGCAATTTCTCCTGTCAGACACACCCCCTGCTTTCAAATGGGGAGAGAACCCTCGTCGTAAAAACAGTCTCATCAAGAGTTCGGTGACTTGTATTGGTATCCACCTCAATGCCCATGAAAAAAATCGTCAATCCAAACAACATCACCTCCAAATATACCTGGGGATTAGTCGCTGTCACTGTACAACTGATCGGATCGTTTACTCTTATGTCTGGATGTGGCGGCGGAGGCGGAGGCGGCACCATCCCATCTCCAGTGTCTACCCCGACTCCTGCTCCGTTACCGACGTCGACCCCGACGCCAGTCCCGACCCCGGCTCCGACTCCGACGCCTATAAGTGACGCACGCGAGCGCGCTGTCGCCGCGAACTTTTTGCCGAATTACATTCCCGTGAATCCCGAACGATACCTGCACTGGGCGAATAACAAAAGTATTCGAGTCTTCGTCCACCCCAGTGTCAATAATGTCGTCAATAAAACGCCGGTTAACAATATTGACCCCGCCCGCGCACAAAATGCGGTGCGCGAGGCACTGGATTTCTGGACCGCGGCGTCGACGAACGATTTTCAGTTTTCGTTGGTGAGTCGCGAAGAGGACGCCGACATAGAGATCTATTTCGTGGATGAGTTGCGCGACCTCAAGGGCAATAATCCGGTCGGGGTCGGTATGGCGAACTTTTCGTTTACATTTCCGAACTCTGACGATGAGATCCATGGTGTGCTGACAAACGCGGTGACGCAAATACTCGCCAGCCAGCCCGCAGCAAACCTGACAGACACTATCGCGCACGAGATAGGTCACACGCTCGGGATCGAGAAGCATAGTGAGGATTCGAGCGATCTACTGTTTGCTACCAGCCTGCCTCCGACAATCATCACGCAACGTGACCAGAACACATTGTTCTTCCTCTACTACTCACCGACAGCAGTAGTAAGCGGGCGTTCTGTCACAACCGATTCGGGGCGTTCGTTGCCGGTTCGCACCGGCGAGATTGCGTGCGGGGTGAATTAATTCACAATGGACTTCGGGGTGAGTTGTGGCATATACTAATTGGCGGAAGAAATAGACTTCTCCCGCTAAAGAAACCGGTATAGGATCCCGATAATTACACTGTTAAACCCAAACTCATATGGGTGTCTCCTGATTTGAATTTCCCCGGTACGACTGTCTTGCCGCAGTGTATACTTTCAATAAGTATTATTAGGTAGGTATAATGATCGCTCACAATGTTTCCCTACGGGTTAAATCGGCTCCGCGCCGTCATGTCAATATTGTTTCCGCGACTCTTGTTGCGGCAAGCTTTCTGTTAATCGGTTGTGGAGGTGGGGGTGCCAATGGTGGTGTTATGCCATCCATCGTCGACCCTACTTTGAGTGACAGCCGTGCGTCTCTCCCCGATGCCGCTTCGCGGTCGTTCGCACCGAATTACTCGCCTGTCGTGGAGTCGCACGGAATCTGGCAGGGACGGACGTTGCGCGTGTATTTCGTTTCCGAGGCGGATGCGGTTGTCACTGCGGCGTTGCGCCGCTGGGAAGATGCGACCGGCGGATTTTTCCACTGGGAGCGCGTCTCAACACCCGGCGAAGCGCAAGTTTCTTTTCTGGCATTGCCGACCAGCGAGTTTGCCACCGGTACTGTCGGGCGCACTCGATACACGTACAACACCGGGCGCAATGAATTGATCACCGCCGAAGTCAAATACGCAGTCACGGGGATGAATGCCGACCAGACCCGAGTAGTGGTACACGAGCTGGGACACGTACTCGGCATCCATGGACATAGCGATTCCGAACCGGACGTTATGTATCCGACTCTCACACTGCGTAACGTGATCACTCAACGCGACCTGAATACGTTGTTCTGGCTGTATCGCGACACAAATCCGGGTGTCGTGAGTGCGGGACGTGGCGTTGTTGGGCAAGAAGCGACCGCCACGATTTCCTGCGGCGACGCACAAAATCATTAGCGGATAAGCAAGGGGACGCTCGGCGATCGCCGAGTGTCCCCTTTGCTTGTCTCCGGTTTTCCCTTCTATGAAAGTGCGTCGGAAGTCACCATTGCTACCCCCGCGCTCTGCATCGCGGCAAGTGCGGTATCTCCATCTCCTGGCGATACGTCAACAGGTCGCATCGCATCCGTGACGGCGACGACTTCAAAATCGGCACTCACGGCATCCGTTCCGGAAGCCTTCACGCAATAGTCGGTCGCAAGTCCGGTGACGAAAACACGCTGGATCCCGGCATCGCGCAAGATGCTGGCGAGATCGGTACCGTCGAACGCGCTGTAAGCATCCCGGCTCGCATTTATTCCTTTCCGCACAATATGCGAGATTGCAGCATGATCCAGGTCCGGATGCAACTCAGCATCACCGGTCCCCTGAATCGCGTGCGGGGGCCAGATGCCCCCTTGGGCAATGAACGAACAATGGTCGGGCGGGTGCCAGTCCTGTGAAGCGTAGACACGTCCATCGAATAGCGGCATGATGCGATTTATCGGGGCGACCACCGCATCTCCATCAGCGACCGGGAGCGATCCCCCCGGACAGAAGGTGTTCTGTACGTCTACGATAAGCAGTGCGTCGGTCTTTTGAATCCGCATGTTCTTCAACCCTTCCAGCACTCCGTATCAGGAAGCGGTTCAAGGAGGGGCTTAATCGAATCCTGATTGGTGTCATGATACGCATAATGTAGCGTGTGTGGCACCGTATTGCAAGATCAGGATGACATTAGCTACGTTTTTCGGCGTGCCGCGAGAAGGCAGGTGTCGTCGCGGCGCGCCATATAGCCGGTCGGGGCATGAAGGGTATCTAGGAGGCGGCGGCATAGCGCGGCGCAATCCATGTCCGTGTTTTTGCTCAGCACCGAACCGACCGCCCGATGAATCAGATTCGTGGCGTCACCTCCGGCACTATCGGTCAAGCCGTCGGTATATAGCAGAAAGGTTTCGCCGGGGGCAAGCGTTTCGGTGATCACCACATATTCTGTCTCGGGCATCGCGCCGATCGGCAGATCCGCGAGGTCGGCGATGGGGCGGAGAGAGATTCCTTCCGATCCGCTATAACAAATAAGGGGAGGTTCCGATCCGGCGCGGGCAATGCGTAGATTCCCCGTCTCATTTTCCGCGACGACGATGGTGACTGCAAAAAGCAGTTCGCGGGAGCGTCGGTCGAGTGTTTGCGCCTCAATCTGTCGGTCATTAAGAAAGGATAGCGCGAACGCGGGGTCCGCGGAAATGCCGCGCAACACCGACCGTAACCCGAATTTGATTTCCGCGACCGACTCAGCCGCCGCCAGTCCTTTGCCCGCCACATCGCCGACTACGAACGCCGTTCGCTTGCTGTCGATGGCGAACATATCGTAAAAATCGCCACCGACCTGCGCTTCTTCCAGCGCGGGTTCATAAAGCATGGCGACCTGCCAGCCGCCGTTTCCATCGTCCGTGGTAAGCGTCGTGACACCACCGCGTCCGCTGGTGTGGAACATACTGTCTCGTGGTGCCACGGATAAAATCGAGCGTTGCAGGGCTTGGGCGATGCGTGATTGTCGCTCCGCCTCGACGCTATTTTCTACCTCGACTCGTTTGCGGTCGTGAACATCGAAGCAGACACCGATCATTCGTTCCACAGTCCCGGTTGTGGCATGGAATCGAAACTGTGCCTTGATACACTTCCAGCGAAGCGACCCGTCTATCTGGTAGACGCGGTACTCACCTTCAAGAACGTTTTTCCAGTTGATCGAACGCTCGATTGCGGCACGAAACGCGGCGCGGTCGTGTTCGTAAAACAGGGTCTCAAACTCCGCGAGCGTCAGCGTATCCTGCGCGAGTGCGAGACCCAACTGACGGCGGGCATGGGGCGAAAACTCCACAATACTGGTTCGGAAGTCCGCGATAAAGGTCCCGATGTCCGCGCCTTCTATCGCCAGTCGTAAATGACTTTCGCTTTCTGCGAGTCTCTCGACCACCTCACGCCGTTCGGTGATGTCCTGACACACCCCCAGCATCTGTCGCACCAGACCCGTTTGGGCATCCCTTTCGAACGGCACCTCGTAGCAGCTCAGCCAGCAATAACTCCCATCTTTGCGGAGTGCCCGGAACTCATTACTGGTCACCTCGCCATCCTCACGAAACACATGTTTCTCAAAGCGTTGTGTCACGATTGGCATATCGTCGGGGTGAACGACCATGGCGAGCATATCGGAGCCCATATCCTTTATCTCATCCGCGTTGTAACCCAGCACTTCCGCGATCTCGCGATTCGCGTACACGTTGCGTCGTTTGTCCAAATCGTAGACATACCAGATGTGAGGGGTTGTGGAGGCAACCTGCTCCAGAAACCGGCGGCTTTCGCGCAAGGCGGATTCCGCGGCACGATACGACGTTATGTCCTCGATCAGATAAACGAAGCGCGGCTCACCGTTCGTCCCACGCACCGGAAGGGACCACGCGGTCGCTTTCGACCAATATCTTTTTCTGTCCGACAAACCAGAGGCTGACTGGCTGTGTTCGTACTCGAAGGAGACAGTTTCACCGTGTTGCAAGGCATCCCGCAGTTGGGCAAGCCAGACGGAAAGCAGGGTAGGCGGTACACCCAACTCGGACGCGGGTTTGTTTTCCAGATCGCTTAAAGAGACGCCGAAATGGCGGGCGACCGCGGCGTTTCCATAGAGATGGTTGATTTCCGCGCCGTCCTCGCTGAGTTCCGCGATGCCCATCAACATCGGCACCGTATCGCAAACTGCCTGCAGTGCCTCGCCACGCGTTACTGGGGCGAGACGATACTCTGTGGGAGTGAGGGACGATTCGGATTTCATTTTCTGGTGTCGAAAGAGCACAGCGCGGTTAGAAAGACCGCAATTTTCATGCCATGAAGGAAACACACCGGTAGAATTACCAGGTTTAGGGTTCTATTTTGCTCTACGATACAATACGGTATGCAGTATAGTACCAAATCGGGTGAAGAAGTAGTTGTGCTCGGCGCGGGGATGGCGGGGAGCGAAGCGGCATGGCAAGTAGCGCAACGCGGCACGAAAGTGCGTTTGCTGGAAATGAGACCGGTCAAGCAGACTCCGGCGCACCAGACAGATAAAGCGGCGGAGATCGTTTGCTCTAACTCGTTTAAATCAAACCACCTGTCGAACGCCTCCGGTGTTTTGAAAGAAGAGATGCGCCGACTGGACTCGCTGATCGTTTCCTGTGCGGAGGAAACCTCGGTTCCTGCGGGCGAAGCCCTCGCCGTGGACCGGGAAGCCTTCTCGGAACGGGTCACGGAGCGACTCCAGAACCATCCGAACATCACGTTCGTTCGTGCCGAAGCAACCGAGATCGAAAACGGTCCGATTACCGTAATCGCCACCGGGCCCCTCACCAGTGATGCTCTGGCGGCGAAAATCGGCGAACTTACCGGGCGATATGATCTTTATTTCTATGATGCGGTGGCACCTATCGTGGATGCTTCGACGATTGATTACGACAAAGTTTTCCGCGCCTCCCGCCGCGGCAAAGGGTTAGATACCGATTCGAGTGACGATGCGGCATACCTGAACTGCCCGTTGACCAAAGAGGAATACGAGGCGATGGTGACGGAGATTGTCGCGGCGGAAAAAGCTCCGATGCACGATTTCGAGGACATCCGATATTTCGAGGCGTGTCTTCCAGTAGAGGAACTTGCCGCACGTGGTCCGCGCACTCTGGCATTCGGTCCCTTGAAACCGGTCGGACTCACGGACCCGCGGACCGGTCGCTGGCCGCACGCGGTCGTCCAATTGCGGCAGGAAAACAAAGCCGGTACTCTGTTCAATCTGGTCGGATTTCAGACGCGGTTGAAATGGGGTGAACAGAAGCGTATTTTTCGCATGATTCCCGGCTTGGAAAACGCCGAGTTTGTGCGATTCGGGGTCATGCACCGCAACACCTATATCCATTCGCCCACGCTCTTAGACGCGACTTTGCAGCTTCGTTCGCGTCCGGAACTGTTTTTCGCGGGACAGATCGTCGGCGTGGAAGGGTATCTCGAATCGGCGGCGATGGGACTCGTGGCAGGAATAAACGCCGCCCGACTCGCCGCGAAGGATCCTCCCGTGACCTTCCCGGCGGAAACGATTCTGGGGTCGCTTACGCAGTATGCTTCCGCCTACGAGGGGAAGCAGTTCGCTCCGATGAATTCTTGTTGGGGTATTGTGCCACCGCTCGAGGGCGACCGCATCCGCGATAAAAAGGAACGCGGGGCGCAAATGGGGCAGCGTGCATTACGGGTGTTCGACGCGTTCGTCGAGCGGGAGAATTTGCAGTAGGTAAGTGAACGTTTTTTTGCCTGACATGGTATAATCCCGGTGCTGTCTGCTCCCGCCCGCTTGCCGTGATGCACGTCGGATGATTCTGCCACCATCAGGACACCATGTGACGAAACCAATGACCGAAGTCCGGCGCGCTCTGCGTCACGAAAGTATGATACGCCGCGCTGTCTGGTCACCTTTGATTGCGTTGGGATGTCTGGTCGCTTTTCTGCTCGGTCTCGCTTTCTATTTCTACGACACAGCACGGTGGGTGCAACATTCGAGCGATATCCTGTATACGGGAAGTCGCTCTTTGCGTCTCGCCGTGGATATGGAGAGTGCCAAACGCGGCTTCTTCCTGAGCGGTGATGCCTCCTACCTCCGTCTGTATGACGATGCGGTAGCAACATTCCGGCGTGAGGATCCAATCGGCAAACTAGTCGCGTTGACTGCGGACAATTCGGCTCAACATGCGGAGGCGGAGGCTTTTCGGAGCGAGTTCACTGCCTGGCAGAAAAATACCGAGAAACAGTTGTCGCGCTTTCGAAACGCCTCGCCCTCTGTGATTCGCGCCTACCCCCCGGACGTTTCGGACAAACAGCAGATGGAGGGCGTCCGCGCTATTCAGAAGCGGTTGATCGATGAGGAGATCCGCCTTAAATCGGACCGGGTGTTTGCTTCCGACAACGTCGCACAGGTGGCACTATTTGGCGGCTCCGGTCTCGCGTTGCTCGTGGGATGCTTTTTGGCTCTACAGACACAGCGACAGATGAAGGATGTCGCCGTACAATACGAAACCGCGCTCGAAGCCGAGGAGCGGGTCCGCGAAAGGTTGGCGACAACCCTGACTTCTATCGGAGACGGGGTCATCGTTACCGATTCCACCGGGCGTATCACGCTAACCAATCCCGTCACCGAAACTTTGACCGGATGGGACATTGCGGATGCACGTGGCAAGGGGCATCGAGAGATCTTCGACATCACACATGAGGAAACAGGCGAATCCGTGCCCAGCCCGATTGATCAAGCGATTCTGGAGAATCGCACCGTCCAACTCGCAAATTACACCGTGTTGAAACGAAGGGATGGCACTCGGATCGCCATTGAGGATAGCGCGGCTCCGATCCGTGACAAGAACGGAAATGTTTCTGGAGCGGTGCTTGTTTTTCGCGATGTCACGGAGCGGAAAAGACAGGAAGCCGAACTCGCGCTCGCTTTAGAGAAGAATACGCGGATCGCGGAAACGTTGCAACGCTCTATGCTGGTGACGCCGCCCAAAGACGCGTTTCCCGGCATATTGGTCACGACCTTATACGAATCTGCGTGGGATGAAGCCCAGGTAGGGGGCGATTTTTTCGATGTTTTTTCTTTCTGGGACGATTATGTCGCGCTCGTCGTTGGGGATGCGACGGGTAAGGGGCTGGATGCCGCCGCGACAACCAACGAAGTGAAATATGCCCTGCGCGCCTATTTGCACGATGCCCGCAGTCCAGGCAAGGCGGTAACGCGGTTGAACCGGTTACTGTGTGATACACACAGCAACCGCATCAGCGGAGAAAATGATGTTCCTTCGCTTTCTTTTCTCTCGATAGCCGTCGCCGTCGTCAACCGAAACACCGGTGAGGGGATGTGCACCGTTGCCGGGGCAGAATCACCGCTTCTGCTCCGGGCAGACGGGACTACCCAGGAAGCGTCTCAACCGGGAGCCATGCTGGGAGCGTCGCCGGAATCGCAATATGACGAAGGCGGTTTCACCCTCGGTTCCGGCGACTTGATAGCCGTTACCACCGACGGAATCACCGAAGCGCGGCGGGGTAGCCGGGAATTCTTCGGCTACGAGGGTTTTATCCGAGTGTTGCGGGATGCATTTATGGAGAAAACTATCCCCTTGGATGACATCGCGACACGGGTTGTGACCAGCGCGAAAGAGTTCGCAGGGGGGAAACTCAAGGACGATGTTTGCCTTCTTCTCGCGCGTCGCGATTGAGAAAATAAGGAACGTCCCTGCGCGGACACTTTGATGACAAACAAACCGGTCCGTGACAGAGCTTGATCGTGTCACGGACCGGTTGAGGTGGAAAGCCGACGGCCTCTATTCGCTGTCTACATAAATCCCCGCAACTTCGATCTCGCCTGCTTGAATGCCTGCTTTAATACAAAAGTTCGCGTGCGGGGCGATGTGATCGCGCGTCGTCCGGAAGGGGAGTTCATACTGTTTCCATTCGGGGGTAAGAATCACCTTCTGTTGCAATTCCGGGGTATGTGGCGACTTGCCCTCCTCGAAAATCATCCAGATCGGGGTGTTCTGCACCGAGCGTCCCCAGAAGTGAACGACCATTTCCTTGCCCGATTTTACGTCTTGAGGCACTTCTTTTATCATCTGGGCGGACCAGAATTTCGCCGGGTCTACCTGCGATACGCGGAGGTGAACCGCGTGCTTGTTCGTGCCGGGCAGTTCGGCGACGATGGTATTTTCCATGGTCGCTTGCGCCGGAGGTTGCGTGACCAGATTCCACTTCGTGCTCTCCGGGTCGATGACGGATATTTTCGCACCAGACAATCGGGAAGATTTGTTCGATTTGCTGGAGGTGGGAGCGGCACCGGCGAATTTTGTTTGGCGGGACTTGGTGAAGAGTAAACCTGCAAGCGTAACGAGGGCGATTACCAGGAAGATAGCACCGATTGGTTTGATGATTATTCGCATATTTCGATCTTTAAACAGAAAGTAGTAGCCACAAGAGCATTTAGATAGGTACGGCGCGGATAGCGCCAGGCTTTCGCCAGACTTCTTCCCGATTTCATGTTCTTTGTCCGTGGAATTGAATAGTTGACAAACGAATTATAGGCTTGTTCGGGGAAATCTTCAGGGAGAAAATATACCGGGTTATTGTGGATCGTAACAACGATCAAGGATTTGTGTGAGCGACAAGGGATAAATATCGAAAGCACGCTTTATAGGATCGTTATCACAAACATTATCCTGCTCCAGGTTCAGTAACTGATCTGTAGTGATAGGCGGATGCGGCAGAACCGACTCCAAAACGGCAGCTACCGTGTACATGATCGGAATCGGGGCGTGTAAATTCGGTTTATTGACTCCGATTCGCTTCCCGATCTGAGCCAGCAATTCATCGAACGTGACTTCGTCGGAACCGCCGATCTCGAACAAACGGTTCGCGGTATCGGGTTTGCCGGGACAGGCTGACAGGCAAACCGCGAGGTCATCCCGGTGCACCGGTTGAAAGCGGTTCTGACCATCGCCGGGGACGGGGACGAACGGTAAAGGAAAGGGGGAGAGTGGGGGCTTACGGAGTAATTCCTCCATCTGCTTCAGGAACGGTGCGCCGGCGGCGAAAACCAAGGACGGGCGAAACACGGTCCACGGCAAACCGGACTGTCGCACGAGGTTCTCTGCCGTTGCTTTGGTGCGTGAGTACTCCGCGCGTGCGTCAGGCGCGGCACCGATCGCGGACACGTAGACGAACCGCGTCATGCCTGCCCCAGCCATCTTTGCGGCATCGACGACGTTCGCCGTCCCGAAAACGTGGACCCGCTCGAACGTCTGGTTCTTACTCGCCACTTCCGCGATGATCCCGACCAGGTGGATTACCGCGTCGCAACCCTCCATTAAACCGGCGAGCGTCTCCGCAGGGTCGTCCGTCACCGAACCGACGACATAACGGACGTTATCGTAGGGGGAAGGCGTTGCACGACGTACCAAACCGACGATCTCGTGTCCCGCATCATGGAGTGCCGAAACCGCACCGCGACCGACAAATCCGGTCGCGCCGGTAACGAAAACACGCAACGCCGCTACTCCTCGGTCTCGTCCAAGGGGTCGGCCAGCAAATCCTCGTCAGACTCCTGAATATCGCTCTCCTCGTCGAAGGGACCGAGGCGGCGCAACTTCTTGATGGCACGCAGTTCGATCTGCCGGACGCGTTCCCGAGTCACCTGGAAATGCCGTCCGACCTCCTCTAGAGTGCGCGGCGAACCATCGTCCAAGCCGTAACGCATGCGGACGACATCGCGCTCCCGGTCGGTTAGTTTCGCCAGCACATTGTCGAGTTGTTCCCGACGGATCAGGTTATTGGCGACGTCGCTCGGGGTCGCGCCCCGTGCGTGGACAAAATCCTGAAGCTGTGCCGAATCTTTGTCCCCTACCGGGGTTTCCAGACTGATCGGTTCCATCGCGACACGCATGATTTCGTTCACGCGGTCCGGTGCTACCGACAGTGCTTCACCGATTTCATCCGCGGACGGTTCGCGACCCAGGTCCTGACGCAATGTACCCGCCGTCTTGACGACTTTATGGATCATTTCCGCCACATACACCGGAATGCGGATGGTGCGTCCTTGATTGATCACTGCGCGGGCAATCGCGCGACGGATCCACCAGGTCGCATAGGTAGAAAAACGGAAGCCGCGCCGGGGGTCGAACTTCTCCACAGCGCGGATCAATCCAATGTTGCCTTCCTGAATCAGATCCGCGAGCGGGATACCGGGAACACTGTAGCGACGCGCGATGGAAATCACCAGTCGCAAGTTCGCCTCGGTCAGGGTGTCTTTTGCCTGTTTGTCACCACGGGCGACCCGGAGTGCAAGTGACACCTCTTCATCCGCGGTTAACAAGCGGGTAGCACGCGTGCGATGCAGATAACCCTGGATCTGCTCGGTTTCCAATGCGCGATGGGAGCGTATCTTCTCGTCGTCTAAGACCGGGGATAGCACTTCATCCGGCTGTTGGCTTGCCGGAACCGGTGCGAGAAGCAACGTTTCGGGGTCGTCGAATGTTAACAACGAGCTTTCCGCGAGCGCGATGTCGTCTTCTATTTCCCCGTCATTGCCCGTCTCCGACACCGGTTTTTCCGTCGAACGCGTGTTTGCATTCGTGGCGTGGGAATCATTGACATCCGTCCGCGTCCGACGACGCGGTGTTGATGCGATTGGTGAGAGGGAGGTATTCAAAAGCGCGGTATCTCCAAATTTACAGTGCGAGACGTCTGCGGCAAAGTTGGTTGTTGCGGGCGGTGCCGTGGTGCTGATCATGGACGAAGACTTCTCCTGTGTTTCGCGTTCCGTTACCGTCTTTCCCATTTTGCGCGAGCGGATGCCAAAGCCAGAAAACAATCCGGACTCTGTTTTCCCAATGCTTTAATTGAATAGAAAGTTCCCGGATTCCTGCTACGGTTTTTGCGAAGAGGTTCTAAATAATGGGGGACTAAGTACCAGTTTTTCGTTCCCGAGAATCGCTTCCGTCAAACATGAAAAAGCGCGGTCTGCTCTTTTTGCAGACCGCGCTTTATGGGATCCTATTCTCTCTATCTGTGCGTCGTCATGCGTCTCTTGCTCTCTGTTTTGTATTACGATCCTATAAGGAAGAATGTTCCCGCGTCCCCAACGCTTCGGAAATGATGTCCCAGCGCGATAAATCGAACGGGATTTGCCACGCAAAAGCTCTCCCTTTTTTATCGCGATACTCCGCCATCGCCGCCTCGGGCAATTTACGCTCCACCATATTCCCGCAAAGTGCCATCACGCGCTCCGCCGTTTCTTTGCCCTCCACATAAGCAATCCCTCGTCGCCCGTTCAACTTCCAAACCTTGCTCGCCATGCCAATCCTCCTACTCGCTGAATTCCTAGATCCTTGGTTTTTTCGCCAATGCCGTCTCAACATCCCGTCGGGCGAATGTCATCCATACGCGTACTCCTTGCCATCCCGCGGGATGGGTTCCCGCAGGTTCGCCAGCAATATGTGATGCATCTCGGCGTAAATGAGCGAGCTCGTCCGCGATTTCTTGCTCGTGTGCGGCGACTAATCCCGCCTCGCCGTTTCCGGAAACACATAGCTGGAAACGTGCCTCATGCAACGGGAGTTTCATCGAAACAAGTGGGGTCAGTTTCTGCGCCTGTAGTACCCGTTTCCACTGCTTCATGAACTTGGGTCCGCATTTAGCGCGGTCTGTCAAGGGGACCTCAACATCCCAGCGAAAGGTGTATGTCGCGGTGTCTTGTTCACCGCCCTTTTCCTCTAATAGGTCTGGTTGAACCGCAGGCGTGTTCCGACGGTTGGTGCGCCGTACCCCCTTCGCGACTGTCTTCGCTGAAGGATCAGCGACACAACTTTCCTCAAAAGGATCGCAAAGTCTGTCATCGGTCTTCGGTGCCTCTCCGAACACGAAGGATAGAGTGCTGTCGCTTGCCGTTTGTGCCATGTTTCCATTGTACCAAACACTTGTTTGATACACAAGAGGAAATGTTTTTCGTGATCGCAAGGTTTCCAAATATTTAATAAAGGGCATAAATCAAGCGGTTGAGCGACATCGTAAAATTCGCCGAAAAGGTTTGACAAACAGAAAAAGAAATTTCCTTGACGGTCCCGCCGTATCTTTACGGGGAGACCATCAATGGTTCGGAGATAGCACAAATGGCAGCAGAAATGTACGACAGCGACAAGAACAACGGTAAACCTACGCAGGGAGTGGGCAACGCCGGAGGGAAACCGATTCGTCCGATTCTATTCGGGGTAGCCGCGGTTATCGCGCTCATTCTGATCTCGCTGGCAATATCGCGCAAGCAGGATCAGGTGGAGGCGGGGATTTCCGGGTCCGGAACGACCCAGCAAGCTCGTTACTCCCCGGTTCGCACGTCCGATACTGCTACAGGGCGGTCGGCGGAACCGGGTAACGCCGACACCGTATCTCGTCCGACAACGGTTCCACTGATGGCACTAGGTGAGGAGGCTACATCGGTGTCAGGATCGTCGTCGCTTCCGGTGCCGGGAGCAGTATTGTCGCCCAGCCCGGTGGCGTCACCGATGCGCGGCAATTCCTCCGCCGGACAAAACTTTATCGCCCCTCCTGGACCGGCAACAAACCAGCAGGGGACACAGCAATGACCGAAACCGTAGTTCTAACACCCGGCATGAACGAAGCAACGCGGTCGGTCGCGGGTGATGAGAGGGTTATCCCCGTCGTGGAGGAAACGCTCCGTGTTCACAAGGGGGTTGTGCAAAGCGGCGGAGTACGCATCGTCAAATCCGTGGTTATGGAAGAGGCGACAATCGAGGAGCCGACCATACGTGAGGCAG
>JACMIS010000601.1 GCA_014381035.1 Armatimonadota bacterium | reverse complement strand
GTGTCGGTTCCGTCAGGCTTGAACATGAGCCATACCACGAACGTCTGAGTCGTTTTTATGCCCAGTATATACTCGCCGTCATACTGATCCCCTCCGGTGATACCAGGAGAATCCTCATCGGTGATAGTTGGCACTGTATCATCAGTATCGGAATACAGGTACCGGTTGTCTAGCCCTTCCGATCCTCTGTTCTTGTTCTCAAATCCGGGTTGTGCTACTTTCACAGAAAGCACCGAACCAGCGAGACTAAACAGAGTCGAGCACCGCAGGTAACAACGATGCAACGTCCGGTTGCCCCCGTCCGGGAGGACAAAAGAAAAACAAAAGCAGGGAACGAGAAGTGCACCGGCGAAACGTACCGGCACCATGCCTGACGATTCTGCCGCCTCTCCCGCCTATGCGGGAACCCTTCCTATTCTCGCCGACCTGCGCGAAAGCCGGTTGTCGCCGACTCATGTGGGCGATATTCACCTGCTGGACGGGATGCTCGCCGAAGTATTGCGGGAACAGGAGGGCGACGCGGCACTGACACTATTGCAGGACCTCGCCCGCGCCGTGAACGAGAGCGACGACCCCGATACGCTTTTCGAGCGTGTCCCCGGTCTCGCCGATGCCCAGGCGACCCTGCCCGTTTTGCGAGCGTTCACGGTGCTGTTCCAACTGCTCAACACCGCCGAACAGAAAGAGATCGTCCGGGCGAACCGGGCGCGGCAGGAACGAACGGGCGGCACGGCGGAAACTCCGTTTCCGCCAGCGGCGCGCCCCGAGTCCCTGCGCGAATCGGTCGGGCGGCTCAAGGAAAAGGGGACGACTGCCGACCAGATGCGCGGACTGATCGCCCAGATGGACATCTGCCCGACCCTGACCGCGCACCCGACCGAGGCACGGCGACGGGCGGTGCTGGACAAATTAGGGCGCGTCGCGGTGGCACTCGCGGAGCGCGATTCGCCCGCCGGTTCGACGAATCTGAGCCAGCCGCTTTCCTATGGCAAGCGCGACGCCGAAGCGGAACTCAAACGCGCCCTGACCGAACTGTGGCAGACCGACGAACTGCGGGCGTCGCCGATCACGGTGCCCGAAGAAGCGCGGAACGCCCTGTATTTCTTCAAGCAGAGCATTCTGAACGTTACGGCGTGGCTCCACGCCGACCTGCATGACGCGCTTGGCGAAGCCTACCCCGGTGAGGTATTCGATCTTCCATCGTTCTTGACGTTCCGCTCGTGGGTCGGCGGCGACCGCGACGGCAACCCGAATGTCACGGCGGCGGTGACGTGGCGGACGCTACTGGAGCACCGACGTTTGATCCTGGAGTGGTACATCGAGCGCGTGGACACCCTGCGCCGCGAACTGACCATCGGGACGAAACGCGTCGCGGACGGTGACCCTCTTCTCGCGTCCATCGAAACCGACCGTGCCGAAGTCCCGCTTTCCGACGCACGGCAGAAGCGATACCTCGCGGAACCCTACGCGCTGAAGCTGCTGTTCATCCACGCCCGCTTAGAAGCCAACCTGCGCGGACTGGCGCATCTCGCCCGACCCGATTCCGAGTACGATCTGCCGGACGCCGAGGACGGTTTCGCCTATAACAGTGCGGACCCGTTCGTCACCGATATTGAGTTGGTCGCGGACGCCCTGCGGCGCAACAAGGCGGAAAGCGTCGCGGGGGCGGGGCGGGTATATGCCCTGCTCGCGCAGGCGAAAACGTTCGGCTTTCACCTCGCGTCGCTGGATATTCGCCAGCACTCCGACGCGCACGCGCAAGCCATCGGGGAGATCCTGATCGCCGCCGGGGTGTTGCCAGCCGAAACGGTGTACGCCGATCTGCCCGAGGACGAGAAAGTCGCGCTCCTGACACGCGAACTCGCCAACCCGCGTCCGCTCCTTCCCCGCGATGTCGCGAGCAACATGAGCGAGGGGACCCGCGAACTGTTGTCCGTCTTCGCCGTGATCCGCGCCGCCCGCCGCCACCTGTCGCCGGAAGCCGTGAAGTGCTACATCATCTCGATGACGCACGGCGTTTCCGACATTCTGGAACCCCTCCTGCTGGCGAAAGAAACCGGTCTCGCGGGCTGGTCGAAAGGCGAATGGGACTGCGAATTAGACATCGTGCCGCTGTTCGAGACGATTGACGACCTTTCCGGAAGCGCGGACTTGATGCGGGAACTGTTCGCCTCGGACGCGTACCGGACACAGGTCAAGGCACGCGGCAACTTCCAGGAGATCATGCTCGGCTACTCCGACTCGTCGAAGGACGGCGGGTTCCTCGCGGCGAACTGGTCGCTCCACGATACGCAGACGCGCCTGTCCGATGTTTGCCGCGACGCCAATATCACGCTCCGCTTTTTCCACGGGCGCGGCGGCACTGTCGGGCGGGGCGGGGGACGCGCCAGCCGCGCGATCCTGTCGCAGGTGCCGGGAACGTTCGGCGGCAAGATACGCTTCACCGAACAGGGCGAGGTGATCTCGTTCCGCTACGGCTTGCCCCCGCTCGCACACCGCCACTTAGAGCAGATCGTCGGCGCGACCCTCTTAGCGTCCGCGCCGGTTTCGGTCTCTGGCGGGACCAAGGAAGAAGCGTCGTGGCAGAACGTTGTGCGCGATATGGCGATGGAATCCCGCAAAATCTACCGCGCTATGGCGCACGAGGACGAGGAGTTCTGGGTGTTTTTCGCCCAGGCGACCCCGATCAAGCATATTTCGCGTTTGCCGATTGCATCCCGCCCCGTCTCCCGCTCCGGCAAGAAATTAGCATCGGTGGACGATCTGCGGGCGATCCCCTGGGTGTTTTCGTGGATACAAAGCCGCTACATCGTCCCCGGCTGGTACGGTCTCGGCTCCGCGCTGGAAAGTTTCCTGGGATCAGGGGGCGGCGAGTATGACCCTGCCCGCGTCGAAACCCTGCGCACGTTCTACCGCGACTGGCTGTTCTTCCGCACCGTGATGGACAACGCCCAACTCGAACTGGTCCGCGCCGACTTGAAAACCGCGAAGCACTACGCCGAGCGTTGCCCCGACCCCATCGGCGCGAAGTTCCACGACCTGCTGTCCGGCGAGCACGCCCGCACCGTCCGCGCCGTGGAAACCGTGACCGGGAGCGCCCTGTTAGCCCACGCCCCCGTGGTCCGCGCGACGGTGGACCTGCGCAACCCCGCCGTCCTGCCCCTGTCCGTTTTGCAGGTCGCGCTGATGAACAGTCACGACAGGTACATCGCCGAGTCGGGCGACGAAGCCGGGGAAAATTCGCCGTGGAAGGAAGCGATCCTGCTCTCGATCACCGGCGTCGCGGCGGCGATGCAGAGCACCGGTTGATTTGCTTGCGTTTCCCTCCTACGCCTTCCTCCCCGTCAGTTTCAACTGACGGGAAACGAACCGGCAAACAATGTTAACGAGTCTTTTAGACAGGCGTGCTACCCTACTTCTTGAAAGCACTTAACGCGAGGCGTTGCTGGCTGGTATTCGCGGGGCTGGCGGGGAATCTTGACGGGTTGAAGTCTTTCGGCTTTCCGCAATCCTCGTCATCCGAACCGCTGAGCGCATCAATCGCGGCGTTCCACGCGCTGAGTACGCGTCCCAGGTGATCGTCGATCCAGTCGCGCTTGCCTTTGATGTCCGCCGGGTCGGTTGCCGTCTTCAACCCGTCGTTGTAGTGCTTCATGTCGTCCAGGCTGTCCGGGGGGGGACATGGTCGGGCGAAAGCAAGGTTGCCACGTCCGGCGACCTGCATCCGGCGCACTCCGGTGTCGCTACCGGCGACAATAAATCCTTTGTTC
>JACMIS010000600.1 GCA_014381035.1 Armatimonadota bacterium | reverse complement strand
TCAAATAGTAGCCGACGCCGTCGGCTATTTGACGGCGACGCGGGCGGGACGGCGGACAGTGGCGAGATGATGCCCCCTCGTCACGGCGGAGTTCGGTAAGGGCGGCTAACGAAACGGTTCGTTAGCCGCCCTTGCCTTTGCTCAAGGGATTTCCATCCTCGCGTGAAACTAGAACGGTAAGCCCTTGAGCGGGTTCACGAACGGTGGTGGGACACTTCCCTCGCCTTCACGGAAGGCAAATTCGCCGTGGAATTGTTGCAGGGTCCATTCCCGGCTGGGCAGGTCCAGTGTCAATTCGCGCCCTCGTGCCGTCCCCTTACCGTTGGGTAACTCTGCCGTCACCTCTCCCGGACAAATGATCTGTTTTGCCCCTACGTTCCAGATCAACATGTCGGCTTCCACGCGCAGATCGCTTTTGTCGTTTTTGCCGGGAGCCTGACAGATGATCTTGCCGCCTACCTGGAGCGATTTCGAGTTTCGAGTAAATACAAACGTCCCCGCCGTAATGAGTGCCCGACGCTTCCCCGTCGGTGCGTCGAATAGCTCGGCTTCCACGTTGCCGCGTGCTTCCACCCGCGAGCGGTCGGAACTGAACTCTACCGTGTCTGCACGCACTACCCATGCTTTCCGCGTCTGCTCATCATACCCGGTGAATACGGAGCGTCTGTGACGGATACTCACCCCAGGCGGAAGTGCATCAGGATTCGGTCGATTAATGGCAGAAGGACGGTTCGGCGTCATGGCGTAGCGCAGCCCCGCCGCCACCGCGAGGATAGCAACGATGATTCCTGTTATGGTCGCCCACGATCTCGCCCGGTCCGGGTTCATGTTCACCGCTCCTTTTGCAGTCGCCGCGTTTACTTGACGCGTAAGGTCAGGTCGTTTCCCAGCGTCGGTTTTTCGTTGTCGGTGGGCGGCGCGATCTTGACGGTAGAAAGTTCGTTTGGCGCGAGACGGCTACCCGATTGCGATAATTTTTCGTCCATCGCCAGGGCGAATAACCCGAGAGACAGTTTCGCGGCGGTTTTATCCGCAAGGGAGAGGTTTTTTATGTCCGCGATCAGCCCGGTGAAGTCGGCCGTCGTCGCGGCGTTGGCCGCCTGCGCGGTTTGCAAACGGGTGACAAGCTCCGCGACCGTCGCTTTCGCGGCGTCCGTGTCGCTGCGTCCGAGGTCGTTTTGCGCAACATCAAGGAGCCGACGCGCTTCCAACTGGTGAATCTGCGCCTCACCTCCCTGCACCGCGAGTTGCGCGACGCGCGCCTCCTGACGATAAATCTTGTAGAGTTCGTAAGTGTGCTTGAGTTCGCGGCTTCGCCACCGCATCCCGCTACCGAACGCCATCGTTAACGCGAAGATGCCACCGCCGATAAGAAGAAACTGCCGCACCTGCTTTTGCGTGATTGCCATTACCTGATTCGCCTCGCTTCTAACGCTCATTTTATCGCGTCCACCAGAGAAGGGGAAAACGGCAAATCGTGAGAACGATTATCCGTTCCCGCTATAAGCCGTCTTCGCCTCCTGCGAGACCGACCGGTCGGCGAGGAGTGCCGCCTGAAAATCCTCTTGCTCCCCGATCACCGGCGCGTCATCGGCGCGATACGCGGCGGATCGCGCCAGCATCGGTGGACCGGCAAGAAATGCAACCACCTCGTCCGTTGTGCGACCGATGGCGTCCGCGATCCGCCCGACGAGCGTTGCCGGCACCGAAGCCGCCGTGAAAAGCCGCTGATTGAGTTTGGCGACAAACGGAAGCGGGAGCGAGATCGCCTGTGCGATATTCGCCGCCGTGATGCCGCGCTCTTTATCCACGAGCGAGGTCAGTGGCTGCACCCCTAAATACGCCGTTCTGTATTTCACCAACGCGCTCTGTGCGACACGCTGTAGTCGCTGGGTGACGGCATTGTCCTCGCCTCCGTTCGCTCCGACAAAGTTTTGCGCGGCAATCCGAGCGAAGTCGCGCCCGAGCTGGGGATAGCGTCCGCTCCAATCGGCGACACTCGCCTCGCCGTTTTCAAGAGCGTCCGCGAACGCGGTGACAATCGCGTCTGCCTCCGTATTAAAATTTTCCGCAACAGTTGCTTGCGTGTTCATCGTTTTCCTGTACCTGTTTCCATTACCCGAATCTTTGCATTTTGTTTTCTGTCCTCCGCAGAGGACAGAAAACAAAACAAAACCAACCTACGCGTCCAGCAATTTCTTCTCAGCGCGGCGCAGATAGTTGCGTACCGACCGCCCGGTGACACCCAGTATTTTTGCGATAGTCACCTTGTCCGCATCGCCCGATTCTTCCGGTATTTTCTCTATGTACTTTAAGAATACGGCTTGCCACTCCGTTTCGGAAAGGCGCGCTTGTAAATCTTTTCGCAGGGCGATCACCTCCGGGGAAGCATGGGTATCGGCGAGGGTAGCGAAGATCCCTTCCGCCCCGTGCGCACTGTCTTCCTCGGCACCAAAATCATCGGCGGGGCGTACCTCGCGGTCGCGGACCCGTTGCATCTTTTCCGCGTGGGCATGAATTCGCCGGTCCAAACACACCCAGAATCGCACTTCCCAGAACTCCTGTCGCGGTTCATGCGAAAGGATCGCCTCATACATCTCGACGACCAGGGCCTCCATGCACTCGTTCTGCTCCGATTCGGGCAGACGCCACTTCGCCAATTCCCGCCCGACATGACCGGGAATGCGGCTCAACAGCGTTTCCAGCAGTCTCCACGCCGCGTTCTTATCCCCGCGCCGGTCATACTCACGTACGAAATAAACGATTGTCTCCTCTTTAGGGCGTAGCGGGTCTTTGCCGTCGTAGATCACGGTCAGTGCCCTCTGTCGCTCCGCGTTCGTCATCCCTCCCAGGCGCGTTATCTGTGCCACTACGCTCCCCTCTCGCGTATAGGCTTCGCCGGAGTCTTTGCGGGCACGGGTGAGTGGGCGGATACTATGCCACGCAGGACTACCGGAGGCAGTGGCGCGGGCTGACGGCGGGGTGACTATCGCTTCGTTCATCGCCGTCTATTTTACCACCGCTCGAAAAGAATATATGTTGCGTCTTTTGAAGTGTGCACCACTACAGTGTGTCCAATCGGAGCGAGATTCGACCCTACAGATAGAGACATCCCCTTTATGCCACAAAAATCATATTTTCTTTCCGCCGCGGCGTGGTTTCTTCCCTTTTTTGCTCTTGCCGGTGTCTGCATCGCTGGCACACTTTCCGGTTGTGGTGGCGGTAGCGAAACAGTTTCGCCCAACCCGTCACCCTCTGTCTTTGTTCCGGTCGGTGAGCCAGGACGTGGTGGAGCACTATCGGACGGTTGCAGCCGTGCGGGTGCCTTTATTACCCAACTCGGCTGGAGCGGGCAGTGTAGCACCGCGGTGCAACCCACCCGCAAATGGACTGTGTTACTTTACATGAACGGCGCGAACAACCTGGAAGAATACGGCAACCTGAACCTCAACCAGATAGAGCGGTTCGGCTCCGATGCAAATATTACTTTCGTGGCGCAGTTCAAAAGAATCCCGGAGAGCGCACACGCGGAGCCGTTGCGGGATGATAAATCCGACGGCGACTGGACGGAGACGCGCCGTTATGTCGTCCGCCGTGATAACGATTTTACCCACGTATCGTCGCCGATTATTGCCTCTCGTAAAAATGTAGACATGGGTAGCAAAGAAACGCTCCAGGAGTTTATCCAGTGGGGCGTCAAAACATTCCCGGCGGAGCGATACGCCATCGTCCTCTGGAACCACGGCGCGGGATGGCGCAGTCAGAAACCCAGACAAGGAACACGGGGCGTTTCGTACGACGATGAAACCGGCACGCATATCGAAACCATTGAATTCGCGGAGGCGATAACCCTCGGCAATGACCGCAAATGGGACCTCGTCGCGTGGGACTCGTCCCTGATGCAGATGATGGAAGTTGCCTATGAAATCAAGGATCAAACCAACTGGATCGTCGGGTCCGAGGAGTCACCGCCAGCGCAGGGCTATCCCTATGACCGCTGGGTAGACAAACTGATCGCAAACCCCGATGCCGACGGACGCTTCGTCGGCGAGGCGATCTGCGATGCCATGATCACTGGCTACCCGAACGATCCGGATATCACCGAGTCGCTTCTCGACGCCAGCAAGATCGCACCGCTGGCGTCCGCTGTGAACAGTTTCGGCGCATCCCTTTCGCAGGCGAAGGATCGTTTCAACGACGAAATTCAGGAAGCCCGCGAGGAAAGCGAATATATGGTTCATGAACATCTTAACAAGGACTTGCTCGATTTCGCTCGAATCACCCAGCAAAAAGTGAGTGACCCCGATGTTCGTGCTGCGGCGGTTCAGGTAGAAGCTGCCGTTCGGGCGGCTGTCGTTAAAAACGTTCGCGGTTCGAATCATCCGAACGCAGAGGGAATCGCCATCTATATTCCCTCGCCCGGTACCTACCGGCGCGACGACATCATCCAGGCGAACGGCTTTGGGCAACGCTACACGGAGCTGCTTTTCGCGCGGGACGCGCCCAACTGGCAATCCTTTCTCACGCAAACGTCCCCATAAATTATTGAATTCGGGCTATACTAACAGAACGCATCGTCACACTATTTGAAGGGGATGCGTTCTGTTAGTATCCAATTCAAAGCGATATTCAACCTTTCAGATGGAATCATGTCTTTCATGTTAAACAAACCACGTTCCCTTTCTGCCGCAACGCGGCTTCTTGCCTTTTCCGCCGTTGTCGGTTTTTATGCGGTCGCCGCACTATCCGGATGTGGGGGTGGCGGTGGCGGTTCTACAACTGGCGGCACAACAACCGGTGGTAACGGTGGTGGTTCAACAACCGGCGGTAACCCCACCCCATCCCCCTCTGCCTCCATTGGCGATCCGGGACGCGGCGGTGCGCTGTCGGACGGTTGCAGCCGTGGCGGGACAGTCATCAACCAGCCGGGTTGGAGCGGGCAATGTAGCACCGCGGTGCAGCCGACTCGCAAATGGACCGTTTTGCTTTACATGAACGGCGCGAACGATCTGGAAGAATACGGCAACCTGAACCTCAACCAGATGGAGCAGTTCGGCTCCGATAATAACATCACCTTTGTCGCGCAGTTCAAGCGCATACAATCGAGCGCAAGTTACGATGATAAATCCGACGGGGACTGGGCAGGGGCACGCCGCTTCGTGGTACGCCGTGATAGCGATAGCAACACAGTCACCTCACCGATCATCTCTACCCGTGCCGATATTGACATGGGTAGCAAAGAAACGCTCCAGGAGTTTATCCAGTGGGGCGTCAAAACATTCCCGGCGGAGCGATACGCCATCGTCCTCTGGAACCACGGCGCGGGATGGCGTAGCCGAAGTGCGAAGTCACCGGTCACACGCGGTTTCTCCTACGATGACGAAAAAGAGACCCACATCGATACCATCGAAATACCGGAGGCGATTCGCCTCGATAGCGGGCGGAAGTGGGATCTCGTCGCATGGGATTCATCCCTGATGCAGATGATGGAAGTTGCCTATGAAATCAAGGATCAAACCAACTGGATCGTCGGGTCCGAAGAGTCTCCTCCGGGACGCGGGTATCCCTATGACCGCTGGGTAGACAAACTGATCGCAAACCCCGATGCCGACGGACGCTTCGTCGGCGAGGCGATCTGCGACGCCATGATCGCGGGGTACGGCATCAACTCCAATATCACCGAGTCGCTTCTCGACGCCAGCAAGATCGCACCGCTGGCATCCGCCGTGAACAGTTTCGGCGCGTCCTTGCTCGCGGCAAAAGGCGCATTCGGCAACCAGATCGCCGACGCTCGGGAGGACTCCGAACAGTTCGATTACGATGAGAACAAAGACCTGCTCGACTTCGCCCGATTGATCAAGGAGCGGGTCAGTGATCCAGCGGTTCAAGCGAGCGCGACACGAGTCGAGGAAGCCGCCCGCGCCGCTATCGTCAAAACAGTAAACGGCGAGGATCACCCGAATGCGAAAGGTCTCGCGATCTACCTGCCGTCGCCGAACGCCTATCGGCGCGACGATATTTCTCAGGCGAACGGCTTCGGGCAACGCTACACCGAGTTGCTCTTCGCCCGAGACGCGCCCAACTGGCAATCCTTCCTGACCCAGGGACCACAGTAAATACCGATACGACCACAAAGATCACAAAGTTTGGGAAGGATACGAAGGTCCTGCACTTAGAAGACATTCGTATCCTTCCCAAACTTTGTGATCTTTGTGGTTAAGCCTCTTTCCGGTTGTATAAGAGCGCGGCGATGGCTCCGACGGCGACGCAGGCGAGTCCTTGTTTTACGACCGGGGGTAGTTCCAGAGCCGCGGTATAGACCGAGGGCATGGCGACGCTTTTACTCCGGGGCGCATTGTTCCCCGTTGTAGAGCCGGTTCCCGGTTCCGGGCGGTACAGGTTCGAACGACCGTCGTCCGGTTCGTCGGAAAGTTGTCCCTCGAAAAAGCCGAAGTAACCGCCCGAATGCTTCATAAACGTATCCAGGGCTTCCGGTGACAATCGTTGCAACGCTCCCAATGCCGCTGCTGAACCGCCCGCATAGATTTCGCGGTGGTACTGCCCGCACGCCGACACAATCGCCCCGGCGGGCACCGAAACATCGTAGATCGGTGGCAAGGCACGCGGGCGTCGTCCGGTCAGCGATTTCGCCTGCGTGTAAAACGGCGTGTCAATCACGGACGGCTTGATCAACGTCACGTTTATGGGAATCTCCTCGTGATCCAGTTCCATACGCAGGGCTTCGGTAAACCCCTTGACGGCGTGTTTAGACGCACAATAAATGCCCTGAAGCGGGATTGCCCGCTCCGACAGGATCGAGCCGACATTGATCAGTGTGCCCCCGTTTCGCGACAGGTGGGGAATCGCGGCACGGCTACCATGGATCGTGCCTAAGACATTCACCGCGAATACCTGCTCGATGTCCTCGACCGGTTGGGTGCGTAGATAGGCATACGTGGAAACGGCGGCGTTGTTGACCCAGGTATCAACGCGCCCGAAGTGCGATACGGCTTGCTCCGCCAGTGCTTCGACCTGCGCTTTGTCGGACACATCGGTCGGAACAACAAGGGCGCGTCCGCCCCGCTCGGTGACTTCGCGGGCGGTTTCATTCAGCGCGACTTCGTTGCGTGCGGCGAGCACGATGGACGCGCCTTTCTCCGCTAAAAGGTGGGCAGCTTTGCGCCCGATGCCGGATGACGCACCAGTGATAACGACCACCTGGTCTTGCAGTGGCTTTGGCTGAAAACGGGACATAGACAGAATTCTCCTCTGGCTTTGTCATACCCGCGTCGCGCCGAGGGTATGCGAAAGAATCCGATGATCCGTGGGCGACGGACAAGTCAGTCCCGGTCTTTGTCCTTGCTTTCTCTTTCCCCTTTGCGCACTTTCGTGATATCGCGGAGACGGTCGAACTGCTCACGGGTAATGATACGCCGTAATCCCTCCTCATTGTCCATATACAGGGTCAGCGAGCGACGACGCACCTCCGTGATCTCATCCGTAACAGATCGGACACGTGCCGAGTCGAATTCATACCGGTCGTACAACCGGTCAAGTTCGGAGTACAGTTTGTGGAGTTTCTCCCCGATCTCTCGTTTTCGACGGTCGCTATCCCGGTAGAGCTGCTGAATCTTCTTTTGTTGCTCGTCCGACAGGTTTAAGCGGCGGCGCAGCCCCCCGAAATCTCCCTGTGCATGGGCTCGCTCGGCAGCCACTGAACCGAAGAGCGTCGTCAACATTGCCACAAGAGTGAACGTCCTGCGGTCCATCTACTCGATCTCCTTGACCAGTAGGAGCGAACGCATCTGTACATCATAAACCGGTGGCTCCCGGCTTGCATCCCATTCGTCGGACGAACGCCAGCGAACTCCTTCCAACATATCCTCTAAAGGCGGGCTGCTTAAAGTCTGGGAGACGATAGGCTCTCTTTGATAGGATATCGCCTGACGACCGACTCCCCCGACATAGAGCCAAGCCGCCGCCGCCATCGCACAAGCCGTTCCGGCAACCGTAAGATAGGCGTTCCAACGGGGACCGGGGGCAGGGCGGATGGCGTTCAACCGATCCGTCAGGCGCGGCAACAGGTCAGGTGAAGGGAGACTGGGGATGTTTTGCCATACAGTCCGCAGACGGCGTTCTTCCTGTTCAATATCGGCACAGGTCGAGCAGGTAGCACTGTGAGCCCCCATTTCCGCGTTGAAACGGGGTGCCAATCGGTTTGTAAGCCAGTCAGGCAGATTTTCGCGGAATTGTTTGCATTTCATAAGATTGCTTCAAAGCCCAGCTCCTTCATGCGCCCACGTAGTCGCACACGTGCCCGTACCAGCCGTGTCTTCAACACCGGGTAGATCCAGCCAGTGATGGTCTGCATCTCTTTATAGTCGCGCTCCTCCAGATAATACAGGACGAGTACCAACCGGTCATTGGCATCCAGCAGGGCGAGAGCCTGTTGCAGTATACGGGAACGGTCCGCGCTTTCCAACCGTTCCATGGCTTCTGCGGCGGCATCCCCCACCGCATGACGCGCCAGATCATACGCATCGGGCGGTGCCGTCTGAGGACGCGCCTTGCGCCGGTCGTAGGCGTCACGGGCGATGTTCGCGGCAATACGGTAGAGCCAGGTGGACACACTTGCTTGAAAGCGGAAACTCCCGGCGTGAAGCCAGACGCGCACAAACACTTCCAGTACCGCCTCCTCCGCATCTTCGACCGACCCCATCTGATGTAGCAGAAACCGAAACAAAGGGGATTCGTACCGTTGCGCCAACTCTTTCAAGGCGTCCTTGTCGCCGCGCCCGCACTGGCGGATGAGGTTTGCATCGTCGGCCGCACACCGACTACGCCAGGAAGATGCTTCGCAGAGACCGTTGTCGTTTGAAGAGGATATGCTGATGACTTCGCTGTGCATGATACGCTTTTTCCTCGAGTAAGCGACCATAGTATGTGGTCGTCTTCCACAGGGGTATTGTTTAGACGGCAGATAGTTCTGCAGGAAACACGTTTCCGTGGGAGGCTGGCGTGGCACTTATTTTATCGGGTTCCAAGGATGACCTCGCGACATGCTGTCTTGTGATCCCTTCCGAGGACAATGGTAATCGCGACAGTCCGTCAAGAAGTCCTGAAATAGAAAGCGGGAGAGATGAATATGGTGGGTGTCAGTTAAAACAGCCTCCGGTTTTGCCCCGGAATCCGAGGAAAAACCGGAAAGAAAAACAAATCACCCTATGCGTGGCTTTCCGTCTGCGATGGGGCAGAGGAAGCCGACTCTACCAGCGGAAGCGGGGTGTCGGTCGCGGGTTTGCCGGAAAGCGACGAAGGGGCGTTCAAATGCGCGCCGTTGTCTACGCCGACTCCCAGACGGTTGACCAGTTCGCCCCCCAGCCATGCCGCGAAAAGCCCGATACCGAGCGCGAGGAACGACAAAACTATCGCCAGCACAGACGGGCTGGACGGATTCGTCGAATAGCGAATCCACCACGACAAGCCGAATGCAGCGATCATGACCGTGTTCGCCAAGCCGTGCGACAAACCGACCGCCTTCGCTCGTGTTCCCGTCGGGATGGCTCCCCAATCGATCCAACCCGTCACTGCCGCAAGCAGACCGGACACGACGCCGACCGCGATCATCCAGTACGCTACGCGATACATTTCGGCACTGCTCGAAAGGGCACCGGCGACATCGAAAAGCACGGAAGTGACCAGCAATCCGAGCGGGAAAACGATCATCATTTGGTGGAGCGAATGCCCCAGAAACTTGGCACGCGATTCCATAGTCACCTCCTAATACTGTTCGCTGGTCGGCGGTTGTGTCTGATGGGACTCGCGAGGGTCGCCGGGAATCTCGCTCTGGTTGTCCTGCTCCGGTGCCTCGCTGGCTGGCAGGGCGGGAGTCGCCGTATTTGCGTCCGTTTTCATTTCGCCTTGACCGGCATCGTTCTGCGGCAAATCATAGGAGTAGCGAGAATCAATCATCTCATCCTGTGTGATTTCAACCGGGGTTTCCATCTCGTCAATCACTTCGGTTTCCGGTGTTTCAGGTGTCATATTGGGTTTCCTTCAATCATTTTTTGTACGCTATCGGTGTACCCGCTCCACGGAAATTTTAAGCGGACGGTATTAGATTATGGGGACGGGGGACAGGGGGGTAATGAAATAACGGTAGCCGTTTGACTGCTGCGTCCCCCTTCCGGAACTGCTCTTTATCCCCAACTCCCTATAACCGAACTCACTTCCATGTCCGAAAACGGCGAGTGGATGCGAATATGAACTGCTACAATGAGCTATGCACCTGAATGATGCCGCCTGTTATCAAGCCCTCGCGACGCATGACCCCCGCTTTGATGGGCGTTTCTTTGTCGGGGTGTCGTCCACAGGAATCTATTGCCGCCCGGTGTGCCGTGCCAAGTTGCCCAGCGCGAAAAACTGCACGTTCTATCCGAATGCCGCGTCCGCCGAGCGTGCGGGGTATCGTCCGTGCTTGCGCTGCCGCCCCGAACTCGCGCCCGGTCGCTCCCGCGTGGATGCCGAAAGCCGACTTGCCGCCCGCGCCGCGAGTCGCATCGAGGATGGTGCTCTGGAGGATAAAAGCGTCGCCGAACTTGCCGCCGACTTACATACCTCGGACCGACATTTGCGGCGGGTCGTCACCGATGCGTTTGGCGTCTCGCCAGTCGAGATGGCACAGACCGGACGCCTCTTACTCGCCAAGCGACTTCTTACCGACACCGATTTGCCCGTGACGGAGATCGCGTTTGCGGCGGGTTTCGGGAGTGTGCGGCGATTCAATACATTGTTTCAGGAACGCTACCGATTGAACCCGACGAACTTGCGAAAGAGCCGGGAAGGGATTAAAGCAATGGATGTGATGCGCTACGAACTGCCTTACCGGCCGCCGCTTGCCTGGCAGGAATTGCTCGCGTATGTCACCGGGCGAGCCGGACGCGGCGCGGAAGCGCGTGACAGCGACGTGTACCGGCGGACAGTGCGCGTGAAGGATAAAACGGGTGTGGTGTCGGTGAGTCATGCCATGGGGCGGGACGCACTGGTGGTAGAGTTATCACCGTCGCTGGCGGGCGTCATGGTACCCGTGCTGGCGCGTGTAAAGCGACTTTTCGACCTGGATGTCGACCCGGTCGCAATCGCAGAACGACTTGGTGATCTCGCCGCTGACTGTCCCGGTTTGCGTGTCCCCGGCGCGTTCGACCCGTTCGAATTGACGGTGCGGGCGATCCTTGGTCAGCAGATTTCCGTGAAGGCGGCGACCACACTCGCCAGTCGGTTCACCGTGGCATTCGGGACCCCGATGGAAACCGCATATGTGGATCTCACACATCTTGCCCCGACGCCGGAACGGGTCGCACAGGAAACCGTGGATAGCGTCGCCGCACTCGGCATTGTCGGGGCGCGAGCGAAAAGCATCCTCGCCCTCGCGAACGCCGTAGCGACCGGGAGCATATCGTTCACACCGGGCACTGATATTTCCGAAACGACGGAGAAATTGAAAACGCTACCCGGTATCGGAGAATGGACCGCACAATATGTCGCCATGCGTGCCCTCGGCGACCCGGATGCCTTCCCACACACCGATCTGGGCTTATACAACGCACTCGGCACGACAAACCCGCGGAACGTGCTCGCATTGGCAGAGAAATGGCGTCCCTGGCGGGCGTATGCCGTGATGCACTTATGGCGGTCGCTGGGAAACCCAAAAGAAGTCCCTGAAATACCTACCGGGGGCATCGTCACAGGGGCATAAACGCCCCGGCTATTCGATAGGACCCGGTTAAAACCGGCTATGGGAATGGAATGCGCTTTCCGCATCAGCCCGATTTCTCGGGCGTTGAAAACTATAACCGGGGCGTTCATGCCCCGGCGAACTCCAAAATGAGGACCCGGATATGACAACCGATTACGCCTATATAGAAAGCCCCATCGGGCAGTTGCTACTCACGGTCCAGGGCGGCACCCTTACCGGTGTTTACATGAACGAGCATAAAAACGGCGTGGGGATCGGCACCGATTGGGTAGCACGAGAAACACCGGTTATCGCAGAAGCGACGCGGCAACTCGGGGAATACTTCGCGGGGACGCGTAGATTGTTCGACCTTCCCGTCGCGCCACCGATCGGCACCCCCTTCCAACACGCCGTCTGGCGACAACTGTGCGATATTCCGTATGGCGAGACCATCACCTACGGCGAGCTTGCCCGCCGTATCGGGGACGCGAACGCCGCGCGGGCGGTCGGCGCGGCGAACGGACGGAACCCTGTTTCGATCATCGTCCCCTGCCACCGCGTCATCGGCGCGTCCGGCAAACTGACCGGGTACGCGGGCGGCGAATCCCGAAAGGCCTTCCTACTCGCGCATGAGAAGGGCGCTGGTGACGTTCTTGCATTGTAAAACGGTGTTCTATGGCAATAAAAGTGCCGCGTCTCCCTTTTGTCCAGACAATATTATCTCCAGAACGTATTTATACGGTTGCAAGTGCGCTATTTCTTTGAGAGGCGGGTAAACTAATATCACCCAGGACACCGCTACAGTAATGGCGTGTTGCGTTGTCTGTTTTGCAGTCGCACGTGCACCGTAGATGTTCAACGCCCGACCGGTTGGATCCACCTTTTGACAACAAAATCCTGACGAACACACTCGTTATCAGACCATGAAACGAGTGCCGGATGCCATCGCTGCTCGAGAAAACAGCCGTCGGGGGGATGCAGTCCCAGTCAACGGAAATTGATATACTTGACCGCTTGAACGCTGGTGCCCTGTGGTTTCATGGAGGTAAATACGACTTCGTCCGCGAGCATCTCGACGAGTGGCAATCCCATCCCACCGATCCGGTCAACTCCATCGACTCCGGAACGCAACGTTACCGGCGGCAAAACGTCGTCACGCTGAAAACCGATTCCATTATCGGTCACGGTGAGAATCACACTATTGTCGGTTATTTCCATATTAACGAGATAGTGTCCTGCGTTGGCGTGACACGCGGCATTCGTAGCGAGTTCCCCCAAAAGAAGTTCGATCGTATCAATATCCTCCGCGCAGACCTGGCATAACATTAACGATTCGCGGACTGTACGCCGAAGGCGCGGTAAGCAGGCCAGGTCGTCCGGTAGTTCAACCGACAAATGAAATCTCATAGGATGAACCCGGGCCTTGATGTATTGACGGAGGGTGTGTGGGCCATAACTGTGGAGCTTTTTGCCGCTACAGGCAACAACATCCGTCCTTCACCCGCTAAGGACGGACGAAGTATATTTACTTTACCCAAGGATCTTTCAGAATAAACCGGGCAATTCGATTAATTGAATACGTTTTTCTCCTGAATGACTTTGCAAGGCTCTTTATATTCAGAGACAATCCGATTTTACAGGCAGGGTAGGGTGTTCTACAAACTGACGCGGACTTCGGAGGTACTTGTTTCCGGTCTGTTCACCACAAACGATTCCTCAAACTCCTCGGTGCATTCGACCGCATCTGAGCGGCGAGCATGTCGAATATCCCCGCTGTATAAGTTCTGCTTTCCGTGAAACGAAAGTTTGCCCCCGCGCTGATTCGGGCGCATAATGATGGGTATGGACGCGAGCCGGTTTATCGAGCGCATCAAGCGACACCCCGAGTACAAAGGGCAGATGGTACATTCCGAAACGCTCGCCGAGCGGAGCGCGGAGTACGGCACGTTAGACACGCCTTTGCCGAAAGGCATGACCGACGCACTCGCCGCGCAGGGGATCAACGGTTTGTATCGCCACCAAGCCGAGGCGATCGATCTTGCCCGATCCGGTTTTCACTGGATTATTACGACCCCGACGGCGTCGGGAAAGTCACTTTGTTATAACGCACCGGTTCTGGAAACCTTGATTACCGAGCCGCACGCCCGTGCCCTGTACCTTTTCCCGACCAAAGCGTTGGCGCAGGATCAGCGCGGCAAGATTGACGGCTTGCAACTTCCCGGCATCACAACAGCGACCTATGACGGCGATACGCCCAAGGAGGAACGTGGCTGGGTCAAGCGGATGGCACGGGTCGTGATTACGAACCCCGACATGCTCCACATGGGCATCCTCCCCTATCACACCGGTTGGGGGACCTTCTTTCGCAACCTGCGCTACGTCGTGATCGATGAAGCGCATATTTACCGTGGCGTGTTTGGGGCACACGTCGCCAACATCCTGCGCCGGTTGCGCCGCATTGCCGAGCATTACAGCGCATCGCCGCAGTTTTTCGCGTGTTCGGCGACGATTGCGAATCCCGGCGAACTATTCACGAAGCTGACCGGTCTGACCGCCGAGGCGATTTCCGGGACCGGCGCACCGACCGGGAAGAAGCAGTTCGTGTTCTGGAATCCGCCGATCATTGACACCGCGACCGGGACGCGCCGCTCCACAAACGCCGAGGCGACGACGCTTTTCACAACACTCGTCAGCGACAATGTACGCACCATCGCGTTCACCCGAGCCCGGAAGACCGCCGAACTGCTCCTGTCGTACAGCAAAGCCGCGCTGGAACGCACCACGAAACCCGAAACGGCGGGACGGATCATGTCGTACCGCGCCGGATATACGCCGGAGCAACGCCGCGAGATCGAGCGGCGGCTGTTCAACGGCGAACTGTTAGGCGTCACCGCGACCAACGCGCTCGAACTGGGCGTGGACATCGGCGGCGTGGACGCGTGTGTGATGACGGGCTACCCCGGTACCGTGGCGTCTACGTGGCAACAAGCCGGGCGTGCCGGGCGCGGCAAGGAGGGGTCACTCGCGGTGCTGATCGCCGCCGATAATCCGCTCGATCAGTTTCTGATGCGCCGCCCGGATTACTTCTTCGGTAAAGCACACGAACATGCGGCACTCGACCAGACCAACCGGCATATCTTGGGCGGGCACCTGCTCTGCGCCGCCTACGAACGCCCCCTCGACGACGACGATCTCCGACTTTTCGGCGGCGAGAAAGCCCGTTCCGTCGCCAACCGACTTTGCGAGGAGGAGGCGTTGTCCGCACGTCGCGGAACCTCCGGTTCCGACTGTGGGGACCGTTTCGTATACGCCGGGCAGGTGTACCCGGCGAGTCTCGTTAATATCCGTTCGGCGTCGGGCAACCAATACAGCATCCTCGATGCCAGCCGGGGCAACAAAGTGATCGGGAACGAGGACGAGGGCAAGGTGTTCGAGACCCTGCATCCCGGCGCGGTCTACCTGCACATGGGCGAAACATTCCTGGTCGAGGACCTGGATACCGCGAACTTCCGTGCCCATGTGCGCCCGGCGTCCGCCGGGTATTTCACCGAGCCACGGTCGGAGTCGTTCACCGAAATCCGGCGCGTCGTCGCGACGAAAGAGTGGGGCGAGACCGTCGCCTATTTCGGCGAAGTGACGGTCACCTCGCAAGTCGTCGGCTTCCGTCAGAAGCAACTCTACTCCGATGAAGTGCTG
>JACMIS010000077.1 GCA_014381035.1 Armatimonadota bacterium | reverse complement strand
GGTGAACGGCGGGCAGGGCGGGTAAGCGGGTGGTTGCCCGCAGACGAACGAGGGCGGCGGTCCGCCCACGGCGAGTGCCATGATGTGTCCCTGGAGTCCGCGGTACATCGCCGACAACTCCGCGATGTTACCGAGCGTCTGACCGGGGCGGAACGGGTTCATCGCCACACGCACGCCGGGGAAGCGCACGCCAGAGACCGTCTCCTGTTTGGCATCTGGATCGAGCAGTTTGGCGAGCACCTTATCCGCCTCGCTACCGGCTTTCACCACGCAGATGTAGCCGTCCGCCTGCATCGCCCGCCACTGCTCCCACGAAAGGTCCACGCGCCCGCCGGGCCACGCGCCGCAGTCCACGCAGACATACGCCACACCCTTCTCGTTCGCTTCGACCACGGTCACGAAGTGGTCGTGCTCGACGTGCGCGATCACCGGCTTGGGCAGTGCTTTCAGTCCTTCCTCGTCCGCCACCAGCACGTGCGCCTTCACGTCCGCCTTGCCCATCGCCCGCAACTTGTCGCAGGCGTTCACCAGGTCGCGCTCGTTGCTTCCGCGTCCGGTGTGGCGCACCACCATCTTCATCAGCCGCTTGTCGTGGGGCATCTTGTTCGCCTTCAGGCTGATCGCAAGTCCCGCGACCGCGCACAGCACGTCCAACTTCTGCGGTCGGGGGATGCCGAGTTCGGCGAGCGAGGCATGTTGCGCGGAGCAGGCACCCGCGTGTCGCAGTCGGGACGCGGCGGCGCGGCGGTCGAAGCCGACCGGGGCGGGGTCTGTCTTGTGGAGTAGATCATTGTAAGATTCTGCGGCGTCGGCGTACTGCCCGTTCATGTACAGGGCGAAGGCGTGGTTGAACCACGCCCACCCGTGGAGCGGGGAGGTAGTCGGGGCAATTTTCCGCGCCGACTCGAAGTGTTTAAGCGCGTCCTCCGGCATCTCGCGCACGGACACGTCGTACTCGCCGATCAGAAGGTGAAGTTTAGCCCTGCGGGAAACGTCAGGTGACGGACCGCGCAGTTCCCGTTTCCACGCGGCGACCGTCTTCACGTCGGGCGGATTATGCAAAAGACCGGCTTCGTCGAGCAGACTGTTTTCCGGCAGAGCGACGCTAGAAAACTTCGGTTCCGGCAGTACGTCCGCCAGAACATCGGACGAAGCAATCAGCGTGGTCGCGACCGCGGCCGTAGCGGCACCTTTGATAAAAACACGACGGGAAGAAACATCGTTGGGGGACTCCTGCCCCGATAACACCTTTGCCATTTGGAGGAACCTCTTAGAACCACGAGCCGTTAACAGTTCTGCAACGATCCTGCGTCATCATGGACAGTCATTCAGCAGAAAACACCATGGAAAGTTTCGTCAACTGGAAGCCGCCCTCCTGCTTTTCCATCCCCGCATTATTACCTGTTTTTCAATTTTTATATGCCGTTTCTGGGAACAGAAATTGTCTCACGGAGCACCATGTTTCTTTGCTAAGGAGTGACTTCCCCTCGCGCCCGCAAGGGTATCCCCTACTTTCCGCGCTACTCGGGTCTGAACAAACATAGCTGTCACCAGCCGCCACATTGGGATTAAGGTGTGTTCTCAAATCATCCAGCACATAGAGGCAGCAAGGTAGACACCCGACAGAAAGTTTCGTGCCAGTTTGTCGAAGCGAGTAGCAACGGCTCGATAATCCTTGAGACGGTGAACAAGTTTTCTATCTTGTGCCGCTTTTTATACACTTCCTTGTCATACTCCGCCGGACTCTTGCGCTTCTTGCGGGGCGGTATCACTGCTCCCCTACCGACTTTCTGTAGGACCACTCGTACCCGCTTGTCCGCATCGTAGCCGCGATCCGCAATCAGTACGGGGGCGGTGATTTTCGCATGCAACGTATCAAACCCAGACAGATCATGTGCGTTCCCTCCCGTCAGACACAATGCAGTCGGTTTGCCCGAGGCATCGCAAAGGGCATGGATTTTGGTCGTCAACCCTCCGCGACTACGCCCAATGCTTTCTCGCTTTCTTGTGACTTCGGTATCGCCCCTTTTTTTCGGGCTCCCGCCGCGTTGCGATGGGCACGAACGGTAGTGCTATCTATCATGGCATACTCATTATTCTTATCCTTCGATAAGTTCTCGAATATTTTCTCCCAAACACTTGTCTTGCTCCACCGGTGAAACCGGACATAAACACGATGCCAGTGACCGAACCGGGGCGGCAGATCCCGCCAGGCGATGCCAGCCCGGAAACGAAACAACACGGCTTCAACGAAAAGGTGGGTGTCTTTCGCAGGGCGACCGATGTGCCCCGAACAACCCGGCAAGCCAAGCGATTGTAGTCGTTGCCATTGCTCATCCGTTAAAGCGTAGCGACGTTTCATGCTCTAAGTTTATCAAACATTTGAGAACACACCTTAGCCCCTATAGAGAAGTCGTAATGTATTTCGCCCCACTCCTCGGGTTCGCTTTCGCGATCCTCGGTGTCATCTCCAGGTTCCTCTCCCGTGAAACCCGTCGTTCGAAACCGAACGCGATGCTCTCCGACTTGCTCCCAGTCGAAATACGTCGTGGAATCTCCTGAGCCGCTGTAGGTGTCGAATCTGCCCGTCTGATTCGGATAAATGACCATCCGCTCACCCATCATAGCGAACGTCCCGGTTTCTGATGTCCATGTGCCCACCAGACTGAGTCGGAATCGCTCCCGATCCTCCGCGAGGGATTGCGGCGCAGGTTTGATTGGAGGGAACATGATGGGGCAATGTTCTTCCGCTACCCCCAGTGCTGGTTCAGTTGTGGGAGCGAAAATGCGGCGGAGAAACGAAAACACTAAGGTTGTTCCCTAATTCAGCATCGCGTTCGCGGCGGCGGTCGGGGTACGCTCCACCGGCAGGACGATCTTGCCGAGCCGCTCCGAAAGCGTGTCCACCGACATTTCGTCCAGAAACACCCGCTCGCCGTCGCGGAGCATCACGGACGGGATAATCTCCTGATCGCCGACCGGGAAGTTTTCCAAGGCGTTGATGATGTCCTTGC
>JACMIS010000599.1 GCA_014381035.1 Armatimonadota bacterium | reverse complement strand
CTAACGGTCGCGCGGCTTCGCGGACCGTGGTAGGGGAATCCCCCTGCGTTGCACCGCCTCTTTCTACGGGCGGATCGGGGAGCGGAATGGCTTGCGCCACGACGGTGGGATTGTCGCTTGTGCGAGCCGGAATCACTAAAGCTCGCACGTGACACTTGGGGCAACCCGTGCCGGGTAATGGTCCAGCGAATATTTCCAGGCATGCGACACAGTATAGCGGCTCCCTCGGTGTCGAAAGCCACCGCTCGAAATCAGCGTTGCGCTGGCGTGCCTCGCGGACGGTACGTTCCTGGTTCAGAACCGCCCGAAAGAACAACGCCCATATCGCGAGGGCGATGGCACCGATAAGCAAAATGCCCGGAAGAATGAATAGCATTGTAGTATACCTATGAGACACGCGCACCGGTCCTTTGGTGGCAATCATTGTTTACTGCATCCGACTTTTGCGACTGCAAAGAAAGGACGACCGCGTCAATTAAGGAAATAAAGTAAGACGAACACGGGAATCTACGCAAAACTTTCCGCGTGGAGTGAAAAATCTGGCAAGCCTGATGAAAATAATTCGATCCGTGCCGTAACGAATCGTCAGCCTGATCGTCTTACATGTATTATCTCCTGCGCCCCGACTGTTTGAAAGGATTTTGACCCTGTTTTCCTCAACCGCACCCAAAGGGACGCGATTACGCCTACTTGCCGTCCTATTCGGAGTGATTTTCTCAAACCCCACGCTCGTAATGGCGCAGGATGGAGTCGCGCCCACTACTCCGCCTGTGCCCGCTACGCCTGCTTCGCCGCTACCGGAGCGGGGGACATACCGTATCACCGGCGATAAAGTGAAACTATCGCTGTTCGCCGTTTCGGTCGATGCGCCGGAATTGTTCACAGCTATCGCATCCAAAACCGATCTCCCGCTACTGGTCGACGATTCCGTTTCCCGTCGAATCACGATCAACCTGAAGGACCGACCGGCGCGGGAAGCGATCACCGATATTTGTTCCGCCTACGGGTTGTCGGTCGCCGACGTGGACGGGATCACGATGATCAGCGAGGGGATTCCGCGCTCGCCGTCGTCGTACCTGCTTTCTGACATCGCGTCGATTCCGACGAAATATGTCATCGCCGCCAACGCCCGCAACCTCCTGCCCGTTTTCCTGCAAGATTATGTTAAGGTCAACGCCGAACAGAACGCCGTGGTGCTTTCCGCGCCGAACGAGGTTTTGGCGAAGTTTCGCGAAGACATCGCGCAGTTCGACATCCCGGCGTCACAGATCGTGCTGGATCTTCTTCTTGTGGAACTGACCGATACGTCGCTTGATGCGTTCGGGGTGTCGTCTGGCTATCTCAACGCCGGGCAAGGACCGGCGGTAGACGCATTCAACGGCACAGTCCGGTACCTGGGCTTTTCCGCGACCTCGAAGCAGTTCACCGCGAACCTGACCGCGCTGATTCAGAAGGGCAAGGCGCGTGTTCGTGCGAACCCGCGCATCGCCACAGTTTCGGGACGTTCGGCGAGTATCTTCGTCGGTCTGCAACGCTATATCGCGACCCCGATTGAATCAAACACCGGCGGTTCAAGTAACAATATCGCGGCGGGTGTGCGACTCAATATCGTCCCGTATACCGGTGGCAAGGGGCAGATTCTCGTCAAAGTGACTACCGAGGTTTCCACGCTTTCGGCACTCGACCCGATTACCAAACTCCCGGAAAAAAGTAGCCG
>JACMIS010000598.1 GCA_014381035.1 Armatimonadota bacterium | reverse complement strand
GACCTGATCCTGCTGACCCACACGCACGACGACCATTTCGCGGACTGCCTCCCGATAGCGAAGGCGACTGGCTGTTATATCCTCGCGGTGCCCGAGGTGTGCGCCTACCTGGGTTCGAAAGGAATCGCGGGAGACAAACTGATCGCGGTCAACAAGGGCGGCACGGTGCCGTTCGACGACCTCGGCTTCGCGGTGACGATGACGCATGCGGATCATACGTCGAGCATCAACGACAACGGGACGATGCTCTATGGCGGCGAGCCGATGGGGTTCATCCTGCACATCCCGGACGGCGAAGAGACGTTCACAATCTATCACGCGGGCGACACGGCGATCTTCGGCGATATGCGACTGCTATCCGAGATTTACACCCCGCGCCTCGCACTCCTGCCGATTGGCGACCACTTCACGATGGGGCCGCGCGAAGCCGCCGCCGCGTCCGCGCTCCTGTCCTCAGTGGAGCATGTGATTCCGATCCATTACGGCACCTTCCCGATGCTGACCGGGACGCCGGAAAAGTTTTCCGAAGCCCTTTCGCACGTGGAAGCGACGGTGCAAGTGGCAACGATGGAACCGGGGGAGACGATCCGGGGATAGGAAAGGTCCAAGCGATGCAAAGCGGCGACGAAACCGTGCTCGATCTGAACGAACTTTCGGCGCACGTCGAGGCGGAGGAGTTCCGCACGCTCGGCGACGAGCGGCTCGCGCGGGGCGATCACGAGGACGCCGCCGCGTATTACCAAATGTCGCTCGACCTGTACCCGACTGCCGAGGCGCACGTCGCGCTGGCATGGACCATCGCGGAGCGCGGGGCGGTAACAGAGGCGATCACGCACTGCCGCGCGGCACTGGAGATCGACCCGGATTTCGGGAACGCGTACAACGACATCGGCGTTTATCTCCTCCGCCAGTCTGACGCCGAAGACGACAAGGACGCCCGCCGCCGACTGACTGGGGAAGCTATCGACTGTTTCGAGCGAGCCATCCGTGCCCCGCGCTACGACTGCCGCCATTACCCGTACTACCATCTGGGGCGTGTCCGTGAGCAGGCGGGGCAGTTTTCCGAGGCGCGGGATCTGTACCACAAATCCCTTGAGATCGAAACCGGGTTTGATCCCGCGCGTGTGGCGTATTTACGTGCGCTGTCCTGGTTAAATTAAGCCGACTCATGGAACTTCCGGCACAGTTCTTGCGTCTCTTATTGCAAACGGTTCACCGAAGAAAGAAATGGTCAAACAAAAATGATTCGCCTAACGGAGTATTCATCAACGAAACGGGCATTCACGCTGATCGAACTGCTCGTCGTCATCGCGATAATCGCCATCCTCGCGGCGATACTTTTTCCGGTTTTCGCCCAATCGCGGGAAAAGGCGCGGCAAACATCATGCCTGTCGAACGAGAAACAGGTGGGAATCGCCATCCTGCAATATCTCCAGGACCACGACGACACCTACATGGCAGCCGACCATGAATCCACCTCCCCGTATACCTGGTTCGATCCGTTGCAACCCTACCTGAAAAATCGCGACGTTTTCAAATGTCCGTCGCTTGATATAAACGACGAAACCGGTCTTCCCGCGACCAGTCCCCTGCTCGCCAACAACGGCAAGGAGTATACGGCGTATGTGATCAACGGCTTGTTCTCCCACGCCACCGAGGAAGCGAAGTTCAAGACGCCCGCCGAACAGATTATCGTCGCCGAACGCGAAAAGAACATCGACGCGTTCGACTACCACGCCTGGGAAGAAGAGCACAGCGAACCGACTCCGCAGGCGGAAGATCCCGAAGAGCACGAGGAGTGGGAGAAGGACCACATCGCGAAAGCGCGGCACACCGGCGGCGCGAATTACTTGTTCGCCGACGGCCACGCGAAGTGGTACCGCTTCGAGCAGACCCTGCGCGTCGGACCTGAGGAGTTCGGGATG
>JACMIS010000597.1 GCA_014381035.1 Armatimonadota bacterium | reverse complement strand
TCCGCCACCCAGAGGGTACCCGGGAAGACACGACCGGGGTGCGACGCCACCCCAGACAGCCCAACGTTTTAGACGCTTGCCCGGACGCGGAGCGTCCTTAGCCGGACGGCTTTTACCGGTGGGTGAAACCCCCGCTCCGACCTATAATGTTGTATGCTCGATTCGCTAAACCCCGCTGTCCTCCTCGAAGATTCCTTTTCGGAGACACCGCCCCGTGTCATCGTTTGCGGGTTGGGGCGTTTCGGCTTGCGGGTGGTGGAGTGCTTGCGCGAACAAAACCCGGACGCGCACATCACCGTCGTCACGAACGAATCCACGCGTGCCGACCGACTGCGTCGCGCCAAGAAGATGAACGCCCGCATTGTGCTGGGCGATTTTCGCTTCGACGACATCCGCGCCGACGCGGGCATTGCGGAAGCGACCTCACTCGTGCTCAGTTCGGCGATGGACGCCGACAACCTGGAAACCGCGCTGGATGCCCGTTCGGAAGCACCCGGCATTCGCATTCTGATGCGACTGGACGAAGGGCGCATCGCAGACCGTTTGATGAGCGACTTCGGCATTGATCTGGTCCTTTCTCCGCCCGCACTCGCCGCCCGAGAGTTTGCCCACGCCGCGATGACGCCTGTCCCCGCGAAGTCCGACACGCCGAAATCGTACGATCCCGAGAAACATCATGTTCGTAGCCGATCCGTCCTGAATCGCACCCTCCGACTGCCGGACCGCTACGATACCCGCCGCCCATTGCTGTTGCTGGCGATGCTTCTGCTGATCCTGTTCGTGACCGGTGTCGCCATTTTCCAGCATGCCCTTCAAATCCCGGTCGTGGACGCCATCTATTTCACCGCGACCATTATCTCCACGGTCGGATTCGGTGACTATAATCTACTGAATCAGGGTCCACTGGTCAAACTGTTTGGAACCCTCATGATGTTCAGCGGGGTCGCACTGGTCGCGTTGCTCACATCATTCGTCACCAATTTCTTTTTGTCCGGTGCCGCGAACCGGATGCGAGCGGAGCGGATCGCAGAGTGGGCGCATGACCATGTCATCGTCTGCGGATTGGGCACGGTGGGATTCGAGATCGTGCGTGATTTATCCGAGCAGCGGATTCAGGTCGTAGTCGTGGACAACTCGCCGGACTCCGGCGCGGTGCGCTTGTTGGAAGGGCGCGTGTCGGTCATCTTCGGCGATGCGACGTCTGAGGAAGCTCTGCTCCGCGCCGGAGTCCTTCGCGCCCGCGCCCTGATCGCCTGCCTTTCGGACGACGCGAAAAATCTGGAGATCGGGTTGTCCGCGCAAACCCTCGCGCAGGACAGGGGACCGGACCGCCCGCTACGCCTCGTCTTGCGTTGCTTCGACGCCGACCTCGCCCGCCGCATCCACGCGGTATCGAAAGACTACACCCTGCTATCCTCCGCCGAGATAGCCGCCCCAGTCTTCGCCCGCGCCGCACTGGATACAACGAAAAGATCGTGACCAGAAGCAGGCTCAATAAACATAGTTTCATCACGCGATGCAGACGAAGCCTGTGGAATATGATATTGTGCTTGTATCCCTATAGATTGATAAAACGAACTCGTGAATAAAAATGTACCCCGCTCTGTCACATTCTTAGTCGCCTCCCTTCTTGGTTTCGCCTCTATTGCTCCCTGCCTGACTGTATTGATTTTCTTGTGTTTTGCGCAAGTGGTGTATGCCTGCATCGGACACTGGCCGCAACCCATGGTAGAGGACGTTATCATGCCGCATTTGAGATCCTGGGAATGTGCAACGGCGGTAAGTATTCTCGCCCAAACCATTGGTTCGATTCTGTGGTATCCATTGGTATTTTTGGCGCGTCACACTGCGGTGCCCAACCCCTATATCTTTATTTGCAAAGAGCTTTTCCCCGCTTCATGGTTAATATGTATTGTGGTCTCGTGTTCGGATACCACTGGCTTCTTCGCCTGGTGGATGGATTAACAAAACCGTGGACCCGTGAGCATTCGGTGCAGTTTACAGTCGATGGCGTAGGGGTGAGGGAGCATAGGCAATTGGAAAGTTCGGGGCGTCGGGTCTGGTTTCTCGCAGCGAGGGGGCGCACGGCACCGCTCTGTATTCGTTCGACGAGCGGGGGAACGTGAGCGAGCGGACGGGGTCGGGCGGCGCGGTGCTGACCCGCCACGTCGCGGACGCTTGGAGGGATTCTGGAAAATGAGATATGCAGGATTCTTTCTGCTGTGCTTTTTAGCCCTTAATGTCTTCGTATTCATTGCGATAAAGTGCTATTGGATCATTAAAGTAAGTCCGAATGAAGACTTGGGGTTGGGAATGATAGGTGCGGTAACTAGTGTCACCATCGTTCCTTTCATCAGTCTCTTGGCGACCCTCGTTAAATTCATCGTTGATAGGCGGGGTAGGTAAAGGTCAGGCTCGCATAGATCGTGCCATCACCGATGGGAGCGACAACCTAATGGCACCATTGAGCGAAATAGCACGAGGCTGGTGTAGGACTCGCAATGGTCTCCGTCAAAAAGTGGCTGCGGTGATATACTGAATCCGTCGTGCCGCCTGTATTTTCTCCCATCGCTTTTCATCAGCCCTGGTGGCTTCTCGCGTTGCCACCACTCGCCTTTCTTGCCGTTTGGCTGGGGCGCGGCGCGGCGTTGCCCGACGCGCGGCAACGAATCCTCGCGATTATTTTGCGGGTCGCTATTTTTTCCTGCATCGTCTTCGCGCTCGCTGGGACCGAGTGTGTGCAAACGTCGCGCAAGCAGACCGTGATCTTCGTCGCCGATGGTTCCTACAGTGTGGGGGAGAAGGGGCAGGGCGCGGCGCGAAACGCGATTGCCAGCACGCACGAAACCTTGCGCGGGGGCGACCGTTTGGGTATCGTTTCCGTCGGCGGCGACGCGGCATTGATCGTTTCGCCCGATGAGAAACGCGCCGTTACGCTTCCCGCGAAACTCCCCGAGCCGCCGGAACCGATGACGACGAATCTGGCACGGGGCATCAACCGCGCTCTCGCGTCGCTCCCGGATGACACGGCGGGGCGGATCGTGGTCCTTTCCGACGGCAACGAAAACGCAGGGCAGGCGTTGGAAGCCGCACGCGGCGCGAAATCCGCCGGGGTTCCCGTGGATGTTCTCGTGCTCGGCGACAACAAACAGGACGCGCCGGAAACCCTTGTCGAACGCATGGACGCCCCGAACGCGACCCGGCGCGGCGAACCGTTCCGCCTTTCCGTCGCTGTGAATTCACGAACCGGTGGCGCGGGTACTTTGACCGTATACCGGAACGGTAAATCGTGGCGCACGCAGAACGTCACACTGTCTCCGGGAAAAAATGTCCTCTCTGTAAATGACCGTGGCGGCGAACCCGGCTTCTACACCTATGAAGCGCGGTTGTCCCTGTCGAAATCTACCGATACCGTCGCCGAGAATAACCGCGCCGTTGGTTTCGTGCGCGTGACCGGCGAACCGCGTGTTCTGGTGATCCGCGATCCCGCGAGTGGCGACCCGTCCGATACGGCGTCGCTGGTCAAAACATTGCGCGGACAACGATTGACCGTCACCGAGGGCGGACCGGAAATGATCCCGGCGACCGGACCCGCGCCGCTCCTCGCCTACGACGGGATCGTTCTGGTCAACACGCCCGCCGACGGGTTCGATAAGGCGCAGATGTCCGCGATCCAATCGGCGGTGCGCGATCTCGGTATCGGCTTGGTGATGGTCGGCGGCGAGTACGGCTATGCGGCGGGTGGATGGCTCGGGACGCCGGTGGAAGCCGCCTTGCCGGTCGAGATGGAATCGAAAAAGCAGAAACGGTACCCGGCAGTAGCCCTCGCCTTAGCCGTGGACATATCGGGCTCGATGGATTCCGCGCCGCAAAGTGGCGGGTCGGCATCGAAAATGGAGCTGGCGCAGGAAGCCGCTCACCGCGCCGTTGACGCACTCGCCGGTCAGGATAATGTCGGGGTGATCGGCGTGGATACGTCCGCGACAACGATTATTGGGCTGACACCCGCGACGAAAAAAGGCGCGGTGCATAGCGGCATCAGCGAGCTCGGCGGGGGCGGCGGGACTGATATGTCGGCGGGTGTCGAGGCGTGTTTCGACCTGCTCAAGGGGGCGAAACTACCGGTCAAACACGCGATCTTAATCACCGACGGCGAAACGCCCCCGCACGATTACGCCCAGTTGATCGCCGATTACAAAAAGCGTAACATGACATTTACGCTCGTCGTCATTGACGAGGGGCAGTCCACGGGCTCGCTGGAACCGCTCAAACGCGTCGCTACCCAGACCGGCGGGCGATACTACTTCGTCAAGGATGCCGCCGAGTTGCCGAAAATCTACACCCGCGAAGTACGCACCATCCGTAAGCCGCCGCTGATCGAGGAACCGTTCGCGGCGAAACTCGGACCGAACGGCGCGACGCATCCGCTTCTGGAAGGCGTCGGTATAGACGCGTCGCCACCGCTTTTCGGTTACGATGTGGCTTTCGCCAAACCGACGGCCGAATCTATCCTGCTGACACACCGGGATGACCCGCTCCTTGCCGCGTGGCAATACGGTCTCGGAAAGTCCGTCGCCTGGACTTCGGACGCCGCGCCGCGCTGGTCGGCGGGCTGGCTTTCTTGGAACGGGTTCGCGCCGTTCTGGGCACAGACCGTGCGCTACACGCTCAAATCGCCGCTAAACAGCGGTGCGGACGGCTTTTTGACCGTGCGTGTGGTGCGGGAGGGCGGGAAGGCACGGCTGGTCGCGGACGCCGTGGATACCGAATCCGGCGCGTTCGTGAATAATCTGCAACTGCGGGCGCGGATCAGCAAACCGAATGGCGACTCGGAAACCGTCCCGCTCCCGCAAACCGGTCCCGGACGCTACGAAGCCGCGACGTTCGACGCCGGTCAGGTCGGTTCCTACACGGCGAGCGTGCTATACCGGGGCGCGGACGGTGCCGAACGCGCCGTGCCGGTCGGGTTCGCGGTCGCGTATTCGCCCGAGTTCGCCGCGCTTGCCCCGAACACCGCCCTTTTAGCACGTATCGCGGATGTGTCCGGCGGAAAGGTTCTGAAAAGCGGCAGCGACGTACTCAAGACACGCGGCTCGAAACGGGTCCCGATCGCGCTTGCCCTGCCGCTACTGACAATCGCGCTCCTCCTGTTGCCGCTTGACGTAGCGAACCGTCGCCTGTCGCTCTGGCGTACCCGCGAGACTGCGCAAGCCGCCGTGGAGCAAGTCCAGCAAACCATCGTCCTGAAACAGGAAGAACGCAAGGAAGCGGTCCGCGTCGCCGAGGAGCAAGCCTTCACCCAATCCCAATCACGGATTCAGGAACGAAAAGCCCGCTTCAAAGCGATGGAAGGCGACGACGAATAATCTCCATAAATTGCTTGACGATTAAGGGTCTGGAGAAGTTTGCTTCTTATGTGACCACCAAAATAAAAGCATGTGTTCTAGGTCTTCACGTCCCATCCACGATTTCTGGAATAAATGTAGTGTCCAACCAACCCAATCGGTAATAGACTTTGCTCGGGAGAGTTCGATGACATACCCCTCCGTATTGGGATGAGGATCGCACTTTGTGTGAAATACAAGAAAGTCAATGTTCTGCTCATGATTCTTGTATGCATCCATTAACTCTATAGCGTCATAGACGCCTGGGTTTTTACCTTGAACTTCGAGTTCATTTGTGGCTTTGCGCGGGTATCCACCCACCGTACCCAATTCTTGGTTGGAGTTAACGATTTCCACAAAACCCTTGTGGTCATTGATCGGCTCTCCACAAACTTG
>JACMIS010000596.1 GCA_014381035.1 Armatimonadota bacterium | reverse complement strand
GCGTTGTGATACGTCGCGGCGAAGCCCTCGTAGTTGCGGCGTATTTCGTCCAGCGAGTCGCCGCCGAACTTTTCCAGGAACGCTTGCGCGAGCGTGATGCCGACCATCGCCTCGCCGATCACCGCCGCCGCCGGGACCGCGCACACGTCGGAACGTTCCGCGAACGCCGGTTTGGCTTCGTTCGTCGCCAGATCCACGGAACCGAGCTGGCGCATCAGCGTCGCGATCGGCTTCATCGCGGCGCGAATCACGAGCGGTTCGCCGTTGGTGATGCCGCCTTCCGTGCCGCCCGCGCGGTTCGTCAGCCGTTGCACCCCGGTATCGCCGCCGACAAAGAATTCGTCGTGTACCTGCGAACCCGGCACCTCAGCGACGCCGAAGCCCATGCCGATCTCGACGCCCTTGATCGCGTTGATACTCATGATCGCCATCGCCAGCCGCCCGTCGATGCGCTTGTCCCAGTGGACATACGATCCCAGACCGACCGGCAACCCGAACGCCACGACTTCGAACACGCCGCCGAGCGTGTCGCCGCGCCGCTTGGCACCGTCGATCAGGGCGACGATCCGTTCGCTCGCGCCGTCGTCTACGCATCGCACCGGGGACGCTTCCGCTTTTTCGTACAGTTCGTCAGCGGTCATCCCTTCCACGGCGGGGGCGGCTTCAGAACCGATACGGGTGACGTGGGAGACGATGCGGATTCCGAATTCGAGCAGGAGCAGGCGGGCGACCGCGCCGACCGCGACCAGCGTCGCCGTGTTACGCGCGGACGACCGCTCCAAGACGTTGCGCAGGTCGGGGTGTCCGTACTTGATCATGCCCACCCAGTCGGCATGACCGGGGCGCGGGACCGTGATCGCGGCAGGCTCTTCCATGCCTTCCTCGGCAGGTTCGATGCGCATCCGCCCCTGCCAGTTTTCCCAGTCGCGGTTGCGAATCAACATCGTGACGGGTGAACCCAGTGTACGTCCGAAGCGGACCCCGTTCAAAATCTCCACGGCGTCGGTTTCGATCTTCTGGCGTGCGCCACGACCATACCCGCCCTGACGGCGGCGTAACTGTTCGTTGACAGGTTCGGCAAGGAGCGGCATTCCTGCCGGAAGCCCTTCGATAATAGCAGTCAGGGCGGGTCCGTGCGACTCGCCTCCAGTTAAAAAGCGGAACATAGCGGTTTATCGTACCACGGGTTGGGTGATTAGGGAATCAGGTTCCTGGGTGGTCAGGTGGTCAGGTTGTTTTAGGGGTAGCAAAGGAAAGAGGCTGGCACCGTGCAGTGCCAGCCTCTAGGAACCTGATTCCCGAGTCACCCGACTACGGAGTCGGCGACGGGTTCCCGACCGCTCCTGTGTTGCCCTGGGAGCGATCCTCGATAATGGTCGGGGTCACGAATACGAGCACTTCGTTTCCAACCACCGTTCGGTTGGTCTGGGTGAACAGGCTTCCGATGATCGGCAGATCGGAAAGGAACGGTACCTTTTGTATCTGTCGGTCTTCCTGTCGGGTGATGAAGCCACCGAGAACAATCGTGTCGCCACTCTGGACGGTGCGGAACGTCGTCAACGTCTGCGAGGTGACCGC
>JACMIS010000595.1 GCA_014381035.1 Armatimonadota bacterium | reverse complement strand
TCTGGGGGAGCCGGAGGGGATACGCGGGGGCATCACGCTCGACTGGCGAACGGACCTTCCCGGCATTCCCTCCGACTCCCCCAGAATTGGGGGCTGGGGGGCTTCCGTGTCTCCCCGGATGGCGAATGGCGGAGACAATAGACCGGGGTAGCCGATGGGCTTGTCGGACTCCCACCAGTAGTCGTGATTGCCCTTGATCGCGATCTTGGTTCCCGGCAGTTCCGCAAGATACGCTAAATCCGGCTCCGCCTGGTGACGCTTCGTCGCCCATGACAGATCACCGGGGATCAGAAGAATATCGTCCGCGCCGACGGTGGCGATGGTGTGTTCGCGGATCTTATCGGCGTGGTCGACCCACTCCGCGCCGAACCGGTCCATCGTTTTCCCGACGCCGAAACCGAGATGGGTATCCCCCAGTGCGAAAACTTTTGGCACCGGACGCTATCCCCCCGGCTTGCTATCGTCAATGCCGTCGCCGGAGCCATCGTCTATCGGGAGGGGGATCTTGTTCGCCATCGGCATTTCGAGCGCGAACTTGCCTTTGCGCGCACTTTCCGGGATCGGGATCGGATAATCGCCGTTGAAACAGGCCAGGCAGAAGTTATCGTTCGGCGACGACAGGGCGCGGGCGAGTCCGCCCTCGGACAGATAGCCGAGCGAGGTAGCACCGATGTGTTGGCGGATCTGCTCTACCGAATAGTTGTAGGCGATCAACTGCTCCTGCGACGACATATCGATCCCGTACAAGCACGGATTCTTGACCGGCGGCGCGGAGATACGAACGTGCACTTCCCGCGCCCCGGCGTCGAACAGCAGGCGAACGACTTTGCCGGTGGTCGTACCGCGCACGATGGAATCGTCCACCATGACGACTTTCTTGCCTTCCAGCACTTCGTGGATCGGGGTCAGTTTCATGCGCACACCCATTTCGCGCATCCGCTGGTCGGGCGCGATAAACGTCCGCTGGATGTAGCGGTTCTTGATCAAGCCTTCGTCGAACGGAATGCCCGAAGCGCGGCTAAACCCGATAGCGGCGGGAATGCCGGAGTCGGGGATCGGGATCACCAGATCGGCACCGTCGGCGGGGTGTTCCTTGAACAGTTCCTCGCCCATGCGCTGACGCGCTTTGTGCAGGGACTGCCCGAACATTTCCGAGTCCGGGCGGGCGAAGTAGATCATTTCCAGCATACAAAGGGCTTCGCGCTGCATCGGCATCCCGGACAAACGGCGCACGCCGTTCTCGCCGAGGATAACGATCTCGCCGGGAGCCAGTTCGCGCACGAACCGCGCCCCGACCGTGTTCAACGCGCACGTTTCGGACGCCAGCACCCAGTGATCGCGCCCGGACGGCGTCGTAATGCGCCCCAGACAGAGCGGGCGGATACCGAATGGGTCCCGCACGCCGACGATCTCGTTCTCGGTCAGGATCACCAGCGAGTACGCGCCGTTGATACGCCGCATCGTCGCCCGCACGGCGTCGGCGAGGTCGCCGTTGCAGTTTTTGTCGGAATAATGTGCCAGAAGACGCGCGACAATCTCGCTGTCGTTCGACGTTTCGAACGTGTAGCCGTCGGCTTCCAGTTCGGCTTTCAGTTCGCCCGCGTTGATCAGGTTGCCGTTATGCGCCACGGAAATCGAGCCGAATTCGGTCAGACAGGAAAGGGGTTGGGCGTTCTGCACGACGCTGGAACCGGTGGTGCTGTAGCGGGTGTGTCCGATGGCGATGTGCCCGCGCAGGGGGGCGAGCGTTTTCTCCGTGAATACCTGCGTCACCAGACCCATATCCTTGTGCATCGAGATTTTCTTGCCATCCGACACGGCGATCCCGGCGGATTCCTGCCCGCGATGCTGGAGCGCGAAAAGCCCGAAGAAGGTCAGGCGGGCGACATCCTCGCCGGGCGCGTACACGCCGAAGATCCCGCACTCGTCGCGGGCGGTGTCGGCGAGCAGGTCTTCGTCGTTCGCTTTCGGTTCATACGGCGGGAGATTCGGCAGTGCGCTAATATTCACACCGTATTGTACACTGCTTCAATGCAAGTGTGGCAAGTTTTTGTCCGTTATAATTAAGCCGTGCGACAAACAGAAACCATACTTTTGCTGAACAGTGCAACTGGGTTGCCGCAATCCGCGACATTAGTAACAGGTTTGTCGGTGACGGAGATGGCAACCGTTGACTCACAGTGGACGCCGTTTTTGAGTCAGGCAGTGGCGGATGCGGTAGCGCGGGGAGTGTCTCGCTATGATCTGCCAGATCATAAACATTGGGAGTGGGAGCGAAAAGCGCGGGCGATGGGCACGGAAAGTCTCGCGTTCGCCATCGAGTGCGATAACGAAACCCAATCTCTGATGATCGTCCGGGTGGATCGTACTTCCCGACTACCGCAACAGTCGGGTAAGCCACTGGTGTATATAGATTATCTGGCGACCGCGCCGTGGAACTTACCCGAGTTGGTACCGCAATCACGCTACAAAAAGTGCGGAACACAGATGGTATTGTCGGCGATCAAATATAGTGTGCGGCTTGGTTTTGACGGGCGGGTGGGATTGCATTCACTCAAAGGTGCTGAGTTGTTTTATCAGAGCCAGTTCGGGATGCGTGATTTAGGGCGTGACCCGAGCTACGAGTTGCTACGTTATCTGGAACTTCCGGGTAAGACAACAGGAACTATTTAGGAAGGTGAAAACATGATCATTAAAGACACGAACGGCGTGGAAATAGATACCGAATCGCAACTGTACAAAGATTTTTTGCAATTGGTCGAGATGGATCGCTTGTTTCCCGATGTCCAGGAGCCTTCCGGGTGGATGACACTGGGCGAGTTGATGGATCGGGAACGCTGGCTTCGGGAGCAAGGGTTGGGTCAGGAGGAGGCGAACGCATCGCCGCTCTCGGCGCGAGAAACGCTGGCGGCACCGAAGGCATAGCACGATGCCGCTCTGACCCTCGTACACTGTTACTGTTTCGACGCCCCTTCGCCGACGAGGGGCGTTTTGATTTTCTGCTCCGGTCGCCATTCCGGTCACAGGTTACAGGGGGAAAGAAACGGCGCCGCAAACCGGACGGCTAACACGCCATCCGGCACTATCCCCTATCCCCTTCCCGC
>JACMIS010000594.1 GCA_014381035.1 Armatimonadota bacterium | reverse complement strand
TTCGCGCCGGGAAAGTACGCTATATCGGCGCGTCAAACTACCCGGCGTGGCGACTGATGGAGGCGTTAGCCGTCTCGGACAAGCGGGGCTATGCCCGCTTCGAGACCTATCAACCCGAGTACTCTCTGCTGGAACGCCAGCTGTTCGAGTACGAAGCGAAGCCGTTCTGTACGCACTACGGATTGGGCGTTATCCCATACTCGCCGCTGGCGGGCGGATTCCTGACCGGTAAATATCGCAAGGACGCTCCCAAACCGGAAAGTGCGCGTGCCGACGGTGCGTTGAGCCGGTACGGCAACGAGCGAGCCTGGGATCTGCTTTCCGCGATGGACCAAATCGCGGCGGCGCACAACGCGAATGTGGCACAGGTCGCGCTGGCGTGGATGCTTTCCCACAAGGTGATGACGGCACCAATCATCGGCGCGAACAACCCGGAGCAGTTAGCCGACTTACTCCCCGCGACAGAAATAACGCTCTCCGCGGAGGAGATAGACCGCCTGAATGATCTGACAAAATGGGTGCGTAACAGTCGCCCTATCTGGGACTGATTCGTTTACTTTGTTTCTGTCCTTCGCTGACGGCGCCAACTCGCCGTCGTCCGCGAAGGACAGATAACCTATCTCGTGATAGCGGGCTTTAACGTCTTCTCTGCCCAATCGCTCAGCGTCGTCGGGGTTGTTGTCTCCGGCGTGCGCGGTTCGGCGTTGGATGGCGTGGGACGCGAAAGCGCGGCAAACATCTCCACGTACAGACCCGCGAAATCCGGGCTTGCGCCCATTTGCAGAAAGGTCTCGCGTGCCTGGTCGGAAGTTGTCTGCACATAGCGAACTTCCTTGCCGATTGCCGCCCCGATAGCACTCGCTACTTCGGTGAAAGAAAGATCGGCGGGACCATGAACCCCGCGATACGTCTTTCCGGCGAAGTTTCGCGCCGCCAACAGTTCGGCGGCGATGCGGGCGATGTCGGCGGTCGCGACCATCGGCATACGACTTTCGGGGGGCATCGGCATGAAGATCGCACCCGCGTTTTTGATCGGGTCGATCTGCGCCGCGAAGTTCTCGAAGAAAAATCCGGGGCGCAGGTGGACCACGTTTGCATCGGTGGCATTCAGCGCGTCCTCTACCACTCGCACTAATGAAATCGGACCGTAGCCGTCTTTGTCCGCGCCCGTGCTGGAAAGGTTGACAACATAGGGGATCTTATTCGCGTTCACGGCTACTTGCACCGTGTGGGCGGACTGTTGATAAACGGCGCGAACATCCGGTGCGGCCCACATCGGCGGCGTGAGCCAGAACAGCGCGGTCACCCCTTCGGTCGCTTTCACGACGAACGATTCGTCGAGCAGGTCGCCGACATGGACCGTGACGCTGTCGCGGATGGTTCGCGGTAGTTTGTCTGGGTTGCGAGCGAGGACATGTACCGTTTCCCCGCGCCCGACGAGTTCGCCCACAATCTTGCTGCCAATGTTGCCAGTAGGAGTCGTGATAAAGATGGTTTGCTTCATAGTTTTCTTCCTTTGTCGCGGTCTGTGATACGTCCGCTGGCTCTATGATAAACTAACCTCAGTGGACGAACCATATCCGATGAGCCGATTTTGTTATCCATTCGTCCAAAAAATACCATGCAAGCAAAATATCCTATTCTGCCTACCCCGACCGACGGACTGACCGCACTTCTCGACACGCTCTCCCTACACGGTGCCGCCATGTACAGGGGGCGGTTTAGCGCACCGTGGGGGCTATCGTTCGCGCCGGAACAGGAGATCGGAGCCGCGAGCGCGACGTTCCATATGGTATTGAGCGGGGCAGGTTGCCTTGTTACGCTTGCCGACGGCGAATCGCTGTCGCTTAGTGCCGGCGATTTCGTGCTGCTTCCCCGTTCCCCGGAGCACGTACTAACCGACAAAGCACAAACCATGTCAACACCGATTGAGTGCGCGGTGTCCCGCGGGGTTATCACGGCGGATGACTGGCTCTGTTTCGGCGGAAACGGGGCGCAGACCGAGACACTCTGTGGCAATCTGTTTTATGCGGGCGAGTGCAAAAATACGCCTCAGTCGCTTGGCCATCCGCTCCTACGCGCTCTGCCATCGGTGATCGTTCTACGCAGCGAGAATGGCAAACCGGTCCCGTGGCTTCCGGCAACGCTGGAGTTTTTGCGGTGCGAAACCACCAGCGGCAGACCAGGCTACCAGACCGTGGTGAACCGCCTTGCGGAAATCCTCTTCATTCAAGCCGTACGTGCCCACCTTGCGGACAGCGATCTCGGTTGCACACACGCCAATTATCTCCGCGCCATCGCGGACGGACGTATCGCCCCCGCGCTTTTCGCGATGCACAAACAGCCCGCCGAACCCTGGAGTGTGGCAAGCCTCGCCACGCACTGCTGTTTGTCGCGGTCGGCGTTCGCGCACGATTTTACTGAACAGGTTGGTATCACCCCCCTCGCGTATCTAACACAATGGCGTCTCTTTCTGGCGGGGCGATTCCTGCGTGGCGGCGAGCGATTAACTCTCTCGGAAATCGCCGCCCGGATCGGTTACGGTTCGGAAGCCGCGCTCTCGAAAGTTTTCAAGCAACACATCGGAGTGACACCGGGGGAATACCGGCGACGTTCGGAGCATTCGGTCCTGGGAATAAAATGAAGAGCCAGAGCACGTTCGCGGTCGGTATAATAAGCCGATAACGTTTACCACGCTTTTGAGGAAATCATGAAACGACGCATTTTAATTCTCGCCCTGCTTGCGACCATTGTCAGCGGAACCGCACTGTACGCCCGACAGATCGCGAAGCCAGCGACGACGGGAAAGAGTCGCATTGTCACTACCGATGCGGAACGGGTTCGAAACACGCCGTTGCCCAGCGGTGAAAACTTCACCACGCTAACCGGTAGCGTCGTGATCAAGTCCGAGGATTCCACGCTCAATACGCAGAAGGCGACCTATAACGGTGACACGCAGATCGCGAGCGCCCCGACCCGACTACGCCTCGACGATAAGCAAAACACATTGACGGCGGATGAAGGCGTGGCGTATTACAGCACCCGCGACGCAGACTTTAGCGGCAATGTTGTCATCAACGCCCGACCGAAACAGAACGGCACCACGAACGCGCCGAAAGGGTCGCTCCGCCGCAACTTCAAAGACCCGGTAACGATCACTTGCGACAAGGTACGCTACAACTGGCGCACAAAAAAAGCGGTGTTGACCGGGAACCTGACCATCAAGCAGAAAAATCGCACGATCACCGGCGACCGGGGCTTGTATGACGGTGTCGCGGAAACCGTCACCCTCGTCGGCAACATCAAGTCGCGTAATCCCTCCGGGGAAAAGGGGGACGCACCGGGAAAGAATGCCCGTGCCGTCGCCTCATTCCGGGAAGGCGATGAATACGTGGATGTGATCAGCGACCCGAGTCTTAAAAAAGTAAGTGGCATCGTCCCGGTACGCGAAAAAGAAAACGGTGAAGTCGAGGTCATCGAAGCTCCGGAAACGCCAACAGAGCCAGCCACGACACCGCAACCGGTTCCTTCGCCCGCTCCGCCCTAACAATCCCGCCTGTTACTACTGAACTGCCATTTGAGCGGCTTCGACGGCTTCCCGCTTCCGGCGATCCCGATGGGTTTCGATGCGCTCTCGCGGCGCGGTCGGAACAAAGTCATATCGCTCGACGCCCAACCCGCGCAGGATCGCTTGCTCGACGAGCGAGAAGTCGTCCGGGTTTTCGCGGTTGAAGTGCATCGGTTCTTTCAGGTGCACGGGCGGGTTGGAGATCATGCGGAGGCGGCGCATGGCATTGCGCGATGACGCGTGAATCACGAACGGGTGCAAGAGGTACACGTCGCCTGCTTTGCCGGTCGCCTCGAAGAAGTCGGTGCATTTGGCGACGTGCTCTTTGGTCCCGAGTTCGTTCGGCAACATTCCCTCGGGATGCTCGGCGTAGTAACGAGAAACATACGGTACTGAATCTCCGGCGACGAATGTCGCGCCCCCTTTGGGAAGAACGTCCGACCAGAGCACGATGGAAAGCAATCCCTGTTCCGGGGAGTCTAAGAAATGCCGGAAAAAGTCGCCGTCGGTGTGCCAGCCGGGTGCGGCGGCGGTCGGCGGTTCCCACAGTTCGGCGTCATCGGCGCGTCCCAGATTCACGATCAAGCCATCCCCCCAGTAGGAGGCAAGCACCCGATCCTCGCCGCATAGATCACAGATGGCGTCGTAGGAGACCGGCGACACTTCCTGAACCGGTCGCGCATTTTCCGTCATCAGCGGCACCCAGTGCTTTTCCCATGTCGCCGGGTTGTCGGGATCATAGCCCAAACGCCCCCAAATATTCGCGGTGTATGCCGCGATGATTTCGGGCGAAACGGCTCCCGGCAAATACACAAAACCGCGGCTGAAAAACTGCTCGACATCCGCATCGGTCAAAGCACGATACAAATTCCCCATTGACATTCGCTCCTGAACAACTACGTTTCGCCTATTGTAAAGGCGCATCTATCAGTACGTCAACCTCGCGAAGGACAAAAAGAAAGAAAGCAAGCAACAAGAATCCGTCAATGCGTGTCGGATTAGTAGGAGGAACAATGAAAGCAGAGACACACCCACTTTACGAAAAACTGAAAAACTTTCCGCTCGATTTCGCGCAAGCAACGTTCCCGTTTTCCCGGCGACTGCGCCTGGAGAACGGCTGGACCGAAGATTACACACGGCGCGTACTGTTGGAGTACCGCCGTTTTTTGTTTTTGGCCGCCGTATCGGACAATCCCGTCGCACCGCCAGACGCGGTGGATCAGGCGTGGCATCTGCACATGGTCTACACCCGTTCCTACTGGGACGAACTGTGTGGTGAAATCCTCGGCTTCCCGCTCCATCACGGACCGACACGCGGCGGTCAGGCGGAAGCGGATAAATTCACCGATTGGTACGTCCGAACGCTCGAATCGTACCGGGTCTGGTTTGGCGAGATGCCACCGGCCGACATCTGGCTTCCCGTGCCAGAGAAATTACAGAAAGAACGGAATCGCTTCCAACGCGTGAATACTTCCCAAAATTGGGTTATCCCGAAACGGTTGCCGCGATTTGCTCCGGGTGTCGCACTCCTAGCAGTATTGGGATGTCTGCCTTTCGTGTTTGGTGCCTCGGGCACGGACGGCGTATATGCCGCTCTTTTTCTCATACTGGTGCTCGCCCTATTCGTTTTTCTCGTCGTACGATCCCCCCGGCAACCGGGGGGTGTGAATGGAACAATAGGAGGTGGCAGCGGCGGTGATGCCACAGTGTTCGTTGACGCCGGTGGAGGCGATTCCAACGACGGGCACAGTCATGGACATGGGGATAGCGGCGGTGGTTCCGACAGCGGAGGCAGCGATGGCGGTTCGTCAGGTTGTGGCGGGGGCGGTTGCGGGGGCGGTGATTAGCCCGAAAAAAGTTTTTGTACGGGCGCAACCAAACGGTAGATTTGTGCGTATTATGATAAAGTATTGGTGGCGACATTTGTCACCATGCACCGTTCGCGTCGGCGTACCTGCCGACTATGCGCCACGCCGCGCCCCGTCTTTCTCAGTCAATCAACACATCAGGTAGGAGTGCATACCCTTTGATCAACACAGTTTCCCCTTTTCCGATGAACCGCAAGCGGACCGCGCTTCGCGTTTCCTCCGCCGTGCTCACTCTCATGCTCGGCGTCGGCTTTCTGCCAACGCAATCTCCTCGCGCCGCTTTCGCCGCCGCCGATAAGTTCTACCTTGTCTACCGGGCGCAAGCAGGGCAGGTAAAGAAAACTAAAGAGGACGCCACGATAAAGTTCGAGGTCGGTGGTCAGACGATCACCATGGACTATAAAGGCACCAGCAAAGTCACGTTCTCCAAAGTATCCCCGAGCGGCGAAGTCACTCTCGAAGACAAGACCGAATCCGAAGAGTTCACCATAAACGGGATGAAGCGACCACAGGAAGCGGCGAACGAGGATACTTCCGCCGTGACAGTCAAGCCGAACGGCGAGATCATCGGTTATAAGGAAGAAAAGAAGGACAGCGAAGAGGACGACGATAACCTCGGCATCCGCCTGCAAGCCGCCAGCACTCCGATCTTTCCCGCGAAGACGGTCGGGGCGGGTGACAAATGGTCGCACGACTATAAGGCGAATGCGGAGCTCGGCACTCGCGATGCACACGCTGACTTCGAGTTGGTCGGGTTCGAAAAGGTCGCCGGAATCAACACCGCGAAAATCAAACTCACTTACGCGGAGTCCGGTTCCGATGCGATCACGATGAAGGGCGTTGTGTACGTGGATGTCGCCACCGGCGATCCGGTGCGTGACGATTTCGAGGCGACCGGGATTCCGTTCGGACCCGACGGCACAAAAGCGACCGGTGTCTTCCATGACGAGCGCACCGACGGCGGTCCCTATGCCGCGAATCAAACCCCGAAACCACTGACCGAAGCCCCGAAGGGAGTGGTCGCAGCAAAGCCCGACGACAAAAAACCGGCAACGACCACGGCGACCACGAAGCCGGGCGAGACCAAACCCACCGAGGCAACCAAGCCGCCCGAGCCGAAAAAAGAAAAGACCATTGACGAGACGATAAAAGAAGGATTCACGAAAATCCCCGGTCTCGTGACGCTCTACCGTAAGAAAGAAGCCGGTAAAGACACGATCTACGCCGAACTGCCGGAAGACCAACTCGGCAAGATGATGATGCTTCAGGCGACCGCCTCCACCGGTACTGCCGAGCAGATCGTCGCGGGCGACCCGATCAACGACATCGTGTTCAAGCTGGAGAAGATTGACGACCGCATCTTCTTTACCATCCCGAACTTTTTCTATCGTGCGGCGAACCCGGAAATCGCCAAGTCCGTACGACGTTCGTTCGCGGATGGCTACTTGCAGGCGTTCAAGATCGAAGCGAAGCAAGCCGACCGTAAATCGGTGCTGATTGATATCTCGGACCTGTTCCGGGGAGATCTGGCGCAGATCTCGGCAGCGTTCTCCGGCGGTACCAGTCCGTTTCTTGGCATGTCAGGCGGCGGTGGATTCGGCATGGACCGCGACAAAACGTTTATCAAGGAAATGAAAAACTTTCCGGAAAACCTTGTCGTCAGTACCCAGTATCACTTCCAACGAGGCGGACGCGGTTT
>JACMIS010000593.1 GCA_014381035.1 Armatimonadota bacterium | reverse complement strand
GACCTTAACACTTTAGCGAAGCGGGTTGGCAGTGCGATATAGTACGTGTCAAGGACACACGTATACGATGGCGATCTATTTCTACCTGCAAACCGAGAAGCCATACGGCGTTTTCTCAAATTTTTCGCCGCATGGGTTCACCCTCGACGCGCGGTATTTTCCTACCAGCGAGCATTACTTCCAGGCGCAAAAATTCGCGCATTCGCCGGACGATTTCGAGGCGGTATTAAAGGCTACCAAGCCGATGCGTTGCGCCGAGATCGGGCGCGAGCGACACCGACCGCTACGCGAAGACTGGGACGCGGTCAAGGACGATGTCATGCGCCGCGCGATTCGCGCGAAGTTCGAAACGCATGCGGAGTTGCACGCCTTGCTACTCGCTACCGGAAACGAAGAGATCGTCGAAAAAACAAGCGGCGATTATTACTGGGGTTGCGGCACGGAAGGCACCGGCAAGAATCGGCTCGGCACACTCCTGATGGAAATGCGCGAGTCTTTTCGCGGGGAAAGTCCACCGAGCTAACGCTGCTTACCTGCGTTCGCCGGGGAACCGATATGGCACGATCTCCGGCGCGCACGGCGAAGAAGTCCGTGTCAAACGCTTCCGCGCTCCGGGATGACAGCACGGCTCCCGCGCTATTCACAAACGCTGGACCGTGCCGCCGCGCTCGTCGAACGTGTAGAACGCCGAACTGCCGCCGTTGCGCCGCGAGACTAACCCGTTCGGTCCCCACGTGTTCGTGGCAACGACGGTCCCCGCCCCGTCGAGTTCGCAAACCGGGACGCCGCCGTCGTACAGGAAGTGCCTGCGGTTCCCTATACCGCTCTGCCTCCGCGCTCGAGGGCTATCACCGACGCTCAACATCACTGATCTTATTATTCCGCCCCTGATTGCCTCAGAAAGGTGACTATTTCTGGACCGCCAGAATCCTCAGCAAATTTCATGAGTGATTTATTACTCTTATCCCGTCCTTTAATATCGGCTCCTCGGCGAACCAATAATTTAACAACATCTAAATGCCTTCTAAGAGTCGCCGCCCTGATGCCGTGCGTAGGATTAGCTCCTCGGTCTAGCAATAAGTTGACCACATCATAATGGCCGTTATAAGACGCCATCTCGATAGCACGCCCAGTAGGTATCGTCCGAGGAGCATCTGGCGGTACACCAGAATCGAGATAGCGTCTAACTGCTACGATGTCGCCGTTTCCTGCTGCGGCGACGTAATTCCATACACTCACAAGTGCGCTCAGCCTCACGAAAACAAACACTACTCCAACGATAAGTATCAAAATCCCAAGCAAGCGCAGATTGTTCGATTTGCGAGGCATGTTTTTCATCTGATTTCTACATCCCTGCCTTGTTCGGCACGTCACTTTAATCGCGAAGGGTTTGATTTCCGTGGACTGTTGCGCTCCGGTTGGAACGTCTGCGACGATTCCAGGCGGCGTAGTCCTGGGGACTGTAGGCGACATGAAAGCCGCCTACCCGGTAGATCACCGGGGCTTGCCCCAGTGATCTTCGTTTGTAACACCCCTAGTAGCTTATTGTCCTGAATGGCCAAGGAGAAACTAAACGCACGTTGTTTCCCTTTTCCAAAAAATACCCATAGCCCTTTTCCTTCAGTAACTTTCTACTCGCACAATCCCACATGTCCTTTGCCCAACTGCCGCACATATAGAGAGGTACCCGCCACGTATACTCCTTGCTGAAGTTGCCGCCTCCACCAGGTAAAGTCGCGCCCATGTCAGCAACTATACAGGCACATAACGCAGCCTCAAACTCTGGGTTATCGATTCTGTCATGCACATATGTTTCACCGTCAAGATCTGGGCTGTGTATCTCACCACGCTCGCCTCCACCCGGCCACATGCCACTTTGACTGTTGGGCCAAAACCCAAATGACTTGGTTTTATTCGGACCGCATGGTTTGTTCATCTTGATCCAGGCGTGCCCATAATACGTCAAGCCTAGGTCGTCAGGTTTAGTTACCCAAGACGCAAGCCCTGAGCTATCGTTACTTAATACGGGGTTGTTGTTGCAGTACGTATAAAGGTTGACGCCGCCCGCGTAGCCAATAGGATCGCGATTTATCCACCGACCAGTCGCCGGGTCGTAATACCTGTACGTGCAGAGTTGTAGTCCTGTTTCCGCGTCGGTGTAGTAGCCCCACTGCCCGCCGAAGCCGTCGTATGGGTCGCCCGTGCTTGCCGACCCGCCCGGCGTGCCGAAAGCGTCCGTCATCCGCGACGACAGAACGGTTCCCGCACTGTTTAGCCGCTGGACCGTGCCGCCGCGCTCGTCGAACGTGTAGAACGCCGAACTGCCGCCCGTGCGCCGCGACACCAGACCGTTCGGTCCGAACGTGTTCGTCGAGACTACCGCACCCGCCCCGTCGAGTTCGCAGACCGGGACGCCGTTGTCGTACAGGAAGTAGGTGCGGGTTCCCGCGTTGTTCTGTTTCCAGGCACGCAAGCCCTCGCCCGTGTAGCCCGCCGTGAGTTGCGTGCCCAGCGCGGTCAGGCAGTCGTTCACGTTGAACGTCGCCGCCAGACCGTTGTAGGTCGTCGGGTTGCCGTCGCTGTCGTAGCCGAATCCCGTATTCGTCAGTTGGTTCTTCGCGTTGTGGGTTCGGCTCTGCCCCTTGAACGTCGTCGGGTTGCCGCTACTGTCGTACACGAAGTTGTTCGTGTAGCCGCCCGCCCGCGCGCTCGCCTCCTGTGTCAGCTGGTTCTTCGCGTCATACGTGTATGTCGTCGCCCCGCTCAGTGCCGCCTGACCGGTAACGCCCGACGTAACGTTTGTCCGGTTGCCGACGCCGTCGTACGTCATACCCGTGAACTGCGAGAGCGTCGCCGCACCCAGCGTGTTCACCTGCGCGGTGAGTTGACCGACCGCGTTGTGCGTGAACGACACGCCCGCCCCGTTCGCCAGCGTCTGCGCCGCCAGCCAGTCGTTGTTCAGGTAGGTGTACCCCGTCGTCTCGCCGAACGGGTTGGTCTGCGAGACCATCCGCCCCGCCCCGTCGTAGGCGAACCCGAACGACCCGGCGGGCGTGCTCACGGTCTGTATGCTCCCGTCCGCGTGGTACGCCTTGCCGATGGTCTTGCCGGGCAGACCGGCGTATGTCACCACCTTCTGCGTTATCGCGTCCCGGTCGTCATACGCATACGTCTCGGTGCCCTGCTGATCGGTCGTGCTACCCAGACGCCCGTAGATAGCCCTACGGGTCGTTCGTGACTGTGTCATGTGCCCCTGTCCAGTCGCCGAAGCTCCCACCTTCCTCACTCCGGCGATAATATACGCCACGTAGCTCCGGTCACTGAGCACATTCTCACAATGAACATGGTGCCCTGATGAACCTTCACGATTAAATCCGCTAATCCCGATTCGTCCCCCGTAGAGGAGAAAACATACCAGCGGCACTTTCACATTGTCGGATTGGTTTGTCAAGGTTCATCAGGGCACAAGCGACAGACTAATTACTTGATGGTGAGGGATTGATCACCTCGACATACTCCGGCTCAATCCAAATCGTGACTATATCATGTTCGTCTCGATCGAAATCAGTCGCATGCGTTCCATCTTCAAGCACGTTGATCTCGATAAAATCTAACTCGTTAAAACCGTCAACTGTGTATAACCGCCCAACCAGATTAGCAAACAACGCTCTTGCCTCTTCTATGACATCGGCGGCGTACGTTTCGACAGAAGTCGGCACACCGACAACCCGGATTCGGTCGCCTGGACGCAAGACCATTTTTCCTGATGCCGTATCGACTTCTGCCTCGCGCAATTCCGAAAAAACTGAACTCATCCTTTTCCTTTCCCATCTTTTGGAGCGATAAAAATTTGGCTGTGGACCTGAAACGATTGCCGACCGTCGTGTAGTTCTGCGTGGTAGTCTTGCTGGCGACCGCGTTCTTCCCCGGCATGGTTTCAGACTGGATGTTGCCGAGTGCGTCCCACACAAACGAGTACGTGTTCGACCCGCCGCCCGACTTCGGGTGAGTGAAACTCGTCACCAGTCCGCTCGGTTCGTTGTAGGTGAACGTGGTCGGCGTCTTCATGCCGAACACTCAGCATTACCGTCTATATGAACCAACACCATGAATAATGCTGAGTGAGCTATGGATCATAGTTGCAATGTGCGAACCATATCTATAACTATTCTGATTAGCGATTTCTGGATATTCAGTCACTATCGGATCAATCAGGGTTGCCTCATAGCCACGTGAATCTTTGAGGCTATCATCGATAATCGCCTCTACAAGAGATATTAACGCCTGCAAGAGCTTCCGGCGGCTATCATCGTCAACGCTGAAGTTGATCATTTCAGATAAAAACTCTCGGATGCGTTCAGCTACCTCGAAGTCCCTTAGACTCTTTCTACCCTCCGTCAAATGCTTTAGCATAAACTGAAGGCGTAGATCTGGCTTCATTTCAGATACGACTTTGGAGTGCTTGACAATAAGTGTATTTATTTTCTCGTGTACTTTGAATGAACCGTGCGAAATATAAAAACGGAGTGTGGATTCAGCTACTGGACTATCAATCTCCTCATATTCGGCGATCTGTTCAAGGATTTGTTGCGATTTCATACTGTTGCCAAGTTCGTCAGGTGAGACGTATCGTAGGATAAAGTTTTGCACTATAAAATTATATGATTTTAAGTACCTCTGGGCGAAACAGCCAGAAAAGTTTATAGTGCAAAACTTTATTTCCGAGTGGTTTAGCATGGAATGCCAGTGTGCTATGCCACTACTAACGAGGAACTAAGCGTCCTCCAGACCCGATAAGTCCTGCGGCAATTACAGCGCATATCTCAGGTGCAAGCGTACATACAATGACGAGAACCCCGCCTGCTATGATGACTCCGCCCACAGCAGGAAGCCAGTCCGGTATAACGAAAGGCGCAGGAACGGGACGTGGCACAGGGCACACTTGAAATCTGTTCGGCTTTTTGCAGTTCGCCCAATGCAAACTCATGCAATTGTTGTATGCACCAATTAAATTGGCTATGTCATCGTAGTGCCGCCCGTCCGGCCAACCCACCGTGGGGTTGCTTATGTCCCATTTGATATGACTGAGGAGCGACTTTCGGATGCGGTCCATTGTCCGCGAGATCTCGGAACATGAGTCGCCCGGCTTGCATCCCATTGCCCAGCCTGGTGACGGGTGCCACGGACCTCCGGGAGCATGCTGAAGTCCGAAGGGGTCTACGAGCGACGTCGGTGAACTGCGGCAGTATTCATAAACATTTGTACCGCCCATCTGCTGTATTGGATCTTTGGTCAACCAGCGTCCGTTGGTAGGGTCATAGTGTCGCAGATGACAGAGTACCATTTGCGTCTCTGTGTCGGTGTAATAGCCCCACTGCCCTCCGAAGCCAAAGTACGGGTCGTCAACGTTAGCACCCGCAACCGAAGTTCCGTATCCATCGGTTAACTTGAAGTCCGTTACACCTGTACTGGCATCGACACGCTGAACCGCACTCCCCCGCTCGTCGAACAAGTAATACTTGGAAGCGTTGTTCTCGCGCCGCGCAATCACCCCATTCGCGCCGAACGTGTTGACCGCCATTACATTGCCCGAACCATCGAATTCCATTACGGGGCCGCCGCCTTCGTAGATGAAATAACGCCGCGAGTTCGCTTGGCACGATCCTCATGGAAATGCGCGAGTCTTTTCGCGGGGAAAGTCCGCCGAGCTGACGCTGCTTACTGGCGTTCGCCGGGAAACTTATACGGTACGATCTCCGGGGCGTCGGCACGCACGGCGACGGTAGCGGCTTTGCGGTACACGCGACCGTAATCATCGCGGTACACCCCGAACACCGTGATCGCCGGTGCTTTCGTGCCTGGCGGCGGCACAAGAAGCAAACCGGCATGGGACTGGGAGTTGCCTGTCCCGTAGGCACTCGCACGTACTCCATCAAGGCGTATGAATCCCGCACCGGGCGCTTTCAGCACGTCCTCTGCCGCGTACACTTCCCACTGGGTTCCCGGGAGGGTCGGGCGATCCACCCCGTTCTCATCGGT
>JACMIS010000592.1 GCA_014381035.1 Armatimonadota bacterium | reverse complement strand
TTGTTATACGGGTCGATGCCCGCCTTGAATGGTTCTTCACTGACCGTGAATGTCACGGTTTGCTCTCCCTTGCCGATCTTTCGTTTGTCAAACGCGAGCGGCTTGCCGAGGGCGTTTTTGTCGTCGCCGGCCCGTTTTTTGTCCGCTTCGGCGAAAACCCCGATGTCTACTGCGTCGTTGAACGGCGCGTCGGTTTCCTTGCCGCCGGGGTCGCTGTATTTTTTCGCCACCGAGACTTTCATCGTCACGCGCCACTTACCGCCCGGCTGTTTCGCTTTGGTCGCCGAGATCGTGCGGCAGTCGTACAGGGTGATCTTCTCGAACTGGTCGGTTAGAAACTCCTGTGCATCGGCGGGTGTGTCTTGATGCAGGTAGGCCATCAGTTCCGGTGCCGTCGTATAGGGCGGCTCCTGAAATTTCTTATCCTCCACGAAGCGTGATAAAGTCGCGTTGAGTCTTTCGGTGCCGATTCGTTCGCTCAGGGCGTAGAATGCCAGTGCTCCTTTGGGATAATGGATATATTGTTGCTCCTGAACTTTAACTAGCGGACTTTCACCTTCGCGTTCGCCCCCTCGCCCGCGCAGATAGCGGTCCAGGTCGAAGCGCAGGAACTTCCGGGTGCGGGCTAAGCCGTCTTTCTGCTCCATGATTTTGATCGCCGTATATTCGGCGAGCGATTCGGAGAGCATTTCCGCCCCTTCGACGTTCGCGCCAAGAATCTGGTGCGCCCACCACTGGTGCGCCACTTCGTGCGCCGTCACATAGTACGGATAGTCGATGTCGTCCTTCGTTTCGTCCACTTTGGCGATGAAGCCGATGCTTTCCGAATACGGGACCGTGTTCGGGAACGATTGTGCGAACGAGGCATAAGCAGGAAACTCCAGAATCCGCATCTGCCGAAACTGATAGGGGGAGAAGTTATTCGAGCAGTATGCCAGTGCCGCTTTCATTCCCGCCATCATCCGGTCGAGATTATAGGTGTGCGCGGGGTGGTAGTAGATTTCCAGCGCGACCGGCTTGCCACCCTTGTCCACCCACTTGTCCCGCTTCACGGCGTACCGCGCCGACAGGAACGAATAGAAGTTGCGGATCGGGGCGTCCATTTTGTAGTGGAAACAGCGACGACCGTTCTCGCTCCACTCGCGCTGGAGATAGCCTGGTGCGAGGGCAATCTGATCGGGCGCGGTGCGCACCGTCGCCTCGAACGCGATCCAGTCGGCGTCGTTTCCGATATAGGTGTTGGCGAGTGCGGCTTTGTCGGTCGCCGGGGCGCGTCGCGGGCGTTTCGGGAGTTTCTGCTTGCGCCGCTCGGTCTCGTCGCTGATCTCGCCGCCGCCCTGGTAGCCGATAGCTGGTCCCGGTTGCGTCAGGAACGTGCCGTTCCCGGCGATGTTGGTCGCGACGCCGTTATTGCGGAAACCGCGCTTCTCGTAGGCGAGGTGAAAGTCCAGTGTGGTTTCTTCGCCCGGCGCGAGTGGTCGTTCGAGTTTGTAGGTGCGGAACCCGGTGCGCGTATCGGCGATGTTCGGCGTCGCCGGAATGCCGAAGGTCAGGGCTTTGACCGTCAGATCCCGATCCAGTTGTAGCGCGACTTCCGACACCGCGACCATGTTCTTGTTTCGCAGGGTGTACGTTCCCTTTAGTTCGTACTGACCGCGCTCGGGATATAGCGACACGTCCATCTTTACCGCCGTGATACGCGGCATCGGCTTCTTTTCCCACTCTGCCTTGTAGCTACGCTCGTATTTCGCCCGCTCCTTCGTGGCTCCCTTGGATGTTTCGTAACGGTTGAGCACATCGGTGTTATAGAAGGTGTACGCGCCGATCCCGACGAACGCCGCCCCGGCGACGGCAAGCGCGATACGGCTCCCTGTTCCGAAGCGGGTCCGACGCCACCGTGCGAGCAAACCGGTCTCCGTACCCCGCACCCATATTCGATTAGCGACAATCGCGGCGATGATCGAGAACGACAGCCAGTACGCGGACCACCAGAATAGGGGCGTGAGGAACGGTCCGAACCCGTTCATGTCCGAATACACGACACTCGGTCCCCCGGCGAACAGGTACAGGTTGCGTTCCAGACCCAGTGTCGGCAAGATTCCACTCGATAGTGACACAAGAATCAGTGCCGTATGCCCGAAGAACTTGTTATTGAGTACCGCGTGCAAAAAGAAGGCAAGAAGTGTCAAGCACAGAAGCGAAGGAAATACAGTTCCGAATAAGACTCCGAAATAAAGCGGAATCTCAAAATTGAAGTAGCCTTTCGCCGCCTGAACAGTGATGCCGGTTAGGACCAGAACAAGATTCAATAGTACAAGCATCGCCAGAGTCGCAGCGACCTTCGCTGCCATGACGATTCCGGTCGAAATCGGCTGGCTGTCCGCGATCTGATCCAGTCGGAGAACGCGCTCCCGCCACGTGAGTTCGCCCGCGTAGAACGTGATCAGGATCAGAAAGAACAGACTGAAACCGTCGCGGATCGTCGCCGCCATGACGCGTGTTACTGGGTAGACCGTGGTATCGAAAATCTTGTCGGCATTGATAGCCGAAACGATCAACAGGATCATACCGGCGAGCGTGATAACAAGGAACGGCACCCCGGTGACGATTTCCCGCAGGTAGAACCCGGCGAGTCGTAGGGAGTCGCCTGCCCCGTTCGCGGACACCAGCGGTGCGAGCGACGCGGTCGGTTTGGGAAGCGGGCGGGGCGGTTCAAGGGGACCCGCAACCCCATTCTTCGCGCCCTTCGCTCTCGACAGAACCAGAGGACTTTTCGAGAAGGCGAACAGACGGTAGCCGGCAGCGAAGATGACTCCCGCGATCCCGATCCACAACGCCCGATTTCCCAGAATAAGTTGCGACAAAGGCACGAGTTGCGTGTTTCGCTCGGAAACGGTCCAGTAGCGCACCGCCTGGGACACCGCACTGAGTCCGAAAGGGTCAAAATAGGCAGCAAGAACCCGGTTGTCCAGATTACTGAGCAAGCGTTGCGCGATACTCCAA
>JACMIS010000591.1 GCA_014381035.1 Armatimonadota bacterium | reverse complement strand
TCCTTTTCCGGCCTTGGCCGACTTGGCGTCTTGGCGTCTTGGCGGTTAAAACTACTTACCTGCGGCGGCGCTTGCTTCGGCGGGGTCCGGGGGCTTCTGCCTGGGCTTGGGCGGCCGAGATTTCGCCGACGGATTCCTGTGCGTCAGTGAATGCTTGCATTGTTTCATCGTCGCCCGGCGTTTCCGGCAATCCCGTGATGACAATCCCGTGCGGGACGGGACGCGAGGGAAGGTTCGCCGCCGTGTGTCCGGTGACAATAATCTTGCTGTCGAAAACAATCGACGTGGAGAACCCGGAGTCGACCAGGACTGCTTCTACCAGCCCTGCCTCCGCTGCCGCACGCGCGAGGGCTTCCGTGGAAATCACCTCCAGCGAACCCACCAGTGCTACCTCGCCGTCTGCCGTGACGCCGAAACAAGCGCGGCGGCGCGGGTCGTTAAAATCGGTCGCGGCATACGCCTGCATTTGCTTGCGCGTGCGTGGCTCTCCGTTATGCACGATCCAGGCACCACCCAGGAAAGTGTCCGTGTAGTCCGGCACAATTGCCTGCACCGCTTCCTCGTTGTTCATCCAGCCCGGCTGAAACGGCACGAACACGATGGCGTCTTTGCCGATGATTACCAGCGGGCGGTTTTTCAGTTTCGGCAGGTGTGAGGCGAACGCTTCCGGGTAAAATTCCGTGTCGTTGCTCGCTTTCGACGGACCGATCAGAACGTTGTTCGTGCCACGCAGGGCGGCGTCGGCGAAGAATGTACCGTTCATCCCGGCGACGCCGCCGGCTTGCTCCACAAACTCCCCGACACTCTGGCGGCTTTCCAATCCGCGGTACGTTTGCGGCTTTCCGCCATACACCACGCCAAGTTTTACACCGTCGAATTCCTGTACCTTGAGGCGCACGGAATTCGTGGTCGTTAGAGCCACATCAACCACTGCGGCAGGGGCGTTTTCAGTCGCTTTTTCACAGTCCGTGAATGCGGTTTTCAGACGCGTGTGGATGTAGCGATTTACTGTCATGATGTCGGGCGACTCTTCCGCCGGACCGTTCACGATGGTAAACGCCATCGTGTATCCCGCACGTTCCGCCGCCTCGAAAGTCGCTTTGTCTCCCGTGCCGTTCGGGTACGCAAAATACGGGACCGGGTGTCCGAGTTCCCCTTCGAGAAGGGCTTTGGATTCCGTCAGTTCCCGCTCCTGCTCCTCTATCGGCTGTTTCGCCATGTCGGCGGGGTGCGACAGCGTATGCGACGCGATGGTTACTAAAGGGTCGGCGTCCAAGGCTTTGAGCGTCTCCCAGTCCATCTTCGGGTGCGCCCCGGTCTTGTCGCCGACGAAATTGGTGTGCACGAACATCGCAGAAGGGTATTGCCGCTCTTTTAGAATCGGACACGCGATATCGTTGAAGCCCTGATAGTTGTCGTCGAACGTCAGCACGACCGATTTCTCGGGCACCTCTTCGCCGCGCGTCAGGTGGCGGTGCAACTGCTCCAGCGAGATCGGGGTTGCGCCCTGCTCGGCGATCCAATCCATCTGTTCGATGAACTCCCGCTCAGTGATGTCGAACCAGACCGAACCTCGCCCCCGTTTTTTGATGATGTCGTGGTACATGATCACCGGAATGCGTGTCGCGAGAGAGCGACCATTCATTGGGGCGTACAGGGTCTTATCGAATTCGGCAGAAAGGAGCGAAACCGGGTCGGGGGAAGCGGATGGTGCGGGGGGCGCCGCCGCTGAGACGGGCGAAACGACTGGCTTCGGTGTCGGCTTGGCGATGAGTTTACGCATGGTGTCGCAACCAGACACGACGAGCGAAATAAAAACGAGAACGGTAAGAACCAGTGCGGTGAAGCGTGAGCGAGACAAAAGGCGAACCCTCCGGAAACTATTTTATCGTGCCGATCCCATTCCGGCATATTGCGAATTACAACTTGCCATTCATTTTGGGCTATACTGTGCCTTACAAACAACCCCAACGAAACGATATTTGATTATGGACGAACCACAAGCAGCACAGATCGAGCATTCCGGCATTGTCCCGGAGCGGCTCGAAAAATTACGACATTTACAGGCGGCGGGGCTGGACCCGTTCGCGCCGGAGACGTTTGACCGCACCCACCTTTTAGCCGAAGTGCATGACAAATGCGACGCGATGCTCGAACAAACGGTGAGCGTCGCCGGGCGCATCGTCGGCATCCGCTGGATGGGCAAAGCCGCGTTCATGACGCTTCAGGACGACGCCCCGGTCGGCAATCCCGGTCGCGCCCAGTTATATGTACGGCGC
>JACMIS010000590.1 GCA_014381035.1 Armatimonadota bacterium | reverse complement strand
TTCCCCGGCTATCGACATCCTCCCGGCGCACAAGTGGGAGGACAACGAGGAACGCGCCGACTCGCGCGACACGAACAGCTGGCTTCTCCGTTTGGACGAAGTCAGTGCGCCGGAAATGCTGGAAGTGCAACTCGTGAACGCGGTCGCGCCGTTCCTGCTCAACAGCCGCCTGAAACCGCTCCTGATGCGTTCGCCGTTCGCGCGGCGGTTCATCGTCAACGTGTCGGCGATGGAGGGGCAGTTTTCGCGCCACAAGACCGTGTTCCACCCGCACACGAACATGGCGAAGGCGGCACTTAACATGATGACGCGCACGTCCGGGGCGGACTACGCCCGCGACGGTATCTATATGAACAGCGTGGATACCGGCTGGGTCACCGACGAAAACCCGACCATCAAGCGCGACCGTATCCAGGAAGAGCGCGGCTTCTTCGCCCCACTCGACATCGTGGACGGCATGGCGCGCATTTACCACCCCATTGCGCAGGGCATCAACAACACGGACGAGGAACCGTTCGCCGGTCGCTTCCTCAAAGATTACGCGCCCTGCCCCTGGTGAGCGGTTTCCCCCATCGTTTCTTCCTCCCCCTCTCTCATTCCGATGACGGAGGGGGCGGGGGAGAGGACGCGGCAGTCTCCCCCTTCGCCGCCAGCGCGTTCACGCTTTCGATCTGCTTCTGCCACGCGCCCGAAGCACCTCGCACCTGCATCTGACTGCCGGTTCGCCCTTCGCCCACGACTTCGCGCGATACGCGGATCAGTTCCCCGGCGAATGCGTTCAACTGGTCCACCATGATGTTCACGGTGTCTTTCCACTCCTGCATCTCGCCGTCGGTGCCTACCGTGACCTTGTGCGAAAGGTCGCCGGTCGCGATAGCCGTGGTCACCTGGGCGAAGTTGCGCACCTGGTTGGTCAGGTTGCCGACCATGCCGTTGAACTCCGTGAGAGTCGTCTGCCAATCGCCCCGCACCCCGTCGACTTCCGCCTGCGCCCCGAACCGCCCGTTCGTGCCCGTCTCCCACGAGACGCGGCGAACCTCGGACGCGTAGACGGAAAGCATTTCGGTCAGTTCGTTGAAGACACGGGCGACCTCCGCCTGGTCGGTCCCGGCCGCGCCATCGGGAGAAAGGCGCACGGAAAAATCGCCGTTCCGCAGGGCGGTCAGTGCGGCAAGCAGTTCGGTCGACTCTGCGCCGGGAGTCTTCATCGGCTCGTTACTCATGGCGTGTTGAAAAGTTCCTTTGCTCGGGGTGTGTCGACTCCCACACGGACACGGAGTCGGCGATACTACCGTGGACAATCATACCCCCGCTTGCTCGCTAATCAAACTGCATCGTTTTGTATCGTAACGAAAGTTCGCGGGGAGGACGACTCCTCGCGGCTTACCCACGGGCATTAAAATGTCCGCCAATAGAATCGGCTCCCGGCATAAAAAGCCGGGAGCCGTTCGCGTCTAATCGCCGCTACATGTTCTTGTTCACCCGTGCAGGTAGTCGCGCAGTTGCCGCTGGCGGGCGAGGGTGCGCAGTTTGCGCAGGGCGGACGCTTCGATCTGCCGGACGCGCTCACGGCTGATGGACAGTTGCTCGCCGATTTGCTGTAGCACGTAGGTTTCTTCGCCGTCGAAGCCGAACCGCTTCCGCATGATGACTTTTTCGCGCTCATCCAGGGTGTTCAGGATGATGTGGATCTCGGAACGCAGTTCGGCGGAAACCAGTATCTCCTCCGGATCGGGCGCACTCTTGTCGTGCAGGAGCGAACCGAGACTTGTATTGTCTTCGTCGCCGACCGGCATATCGAGCGAGACCGGCTCGGCGAGCGTTTGCAGAAGCATGGTCACTTTACGCAGTGTCATGCCCGTGCGAGAAACGATGACGTCGGCGGTCGCTTCCTCGCCAGTTTCGCGGCGGTATTCGGCGCGGATGCGTTCGATCTTGCGCAGCGACTCGGAAACATGCGCGGGAAGACGGATGCTTTTCGATTTATTGTCCACGGCGCGCCCGATTGCCTGACGAATCCACTGCGTCGCGTAGGTAGAAAAGCGATAACCGCGACGCCAATCGAACCGCTCGGTCGCGGTCATCAGCCCGATTGCCCCTTCCTGAATCAGGTCCTCCAGAGCGATTCCCGACGAGCGATACGCTTTGGCGACCGCGATCACCAGACGCATGTTGGCTTCGATCAGTTTCGCCCGCGCCATTTTCGCCTGTGATCCGCCCTGCCGGACGCGCTGTGCCAAAACCACTTCCTGCTCCGGCGAAAGAAGCGCGCTCCGGGTGAGGCGGTTGAGATAATTCCCCAGATCCGGGTCGCGGTTTTCGGCGGTGTTACTTTCCGCGTCCGTTTCCGAGGCAAGCGGTGCACCACCCGCGCCCGCTGAAGACGCATACATCGCGGACAAAGGCATACTTCGCCCGGTTATGTCAGTCGAAACAGAGGCGTGAGCCCCTGCGATAGGAACGGTCATGGTTGCTCCTCTCACCGGGGGGACTTATAGGGAGGCAAAGCGAAAGAACGCTTCGACGCCGTGTATCGTCACTATCCGATGATCTTCCTGCAAACGTATCCAAACATACCCCGCAGTGCCACGTCTATCGAAGACGCTTTACCCCATCGAAACAGAATTCACCGAGCCATCAAACAATCACATCTGCTTTTCTTCAACGTTGTTTGATCCGGGGGGACCGTCACATTCCGGCATTTTTGCCTGGAAAATTACGTTCCCTCTTCCTTTGTCGCAAAAACCATGCCGATAGATGGTCTTGATTTCACTGTTTTCGTCCGGTGTGAAATATTTCACCCGGAATGGCGTATTTCTAACCGTTTGCTTACCTTATAATAACAAACATCGGCGCGAAAAGGCAAACAATTTGTTTGCTTTTTTGGGGTTGCGACGAACGGAGAAATCCCAAAGCCGCACCGTTCGCCCGAATCGGGCGAACGGTGCGGCTTCGGGATCCGCATTACTTCTTGTTGCCGAGCGCGGTTTCGAGTGTCGCGGCGAGGCGGTACCCGGCTTTGGCGAGAGCGACCATCGCCGTGTTTTTTGCTTCTTGTGTATAAGCCGCGTCCGGCAACTCGTTTCGCTTTAGATTCGGGTACACCTTGGCGATGGCGACCTCCGCGCCTTCCCGGTTCCACTGGCTGTATTGTCCGGTCTGGGTTAGTCCTGCCCGCTCGAACAGTGCTTTCGGGAGCAGAAACGTTGCCGCCTGCGCAATGCGCCCGATACGAGCTTCCGGGTCCTCACCCGGAGGCGACGGGAACTGTGACGCCGGGAGATCATCCCAGAACGAGTGCAGATTTTCCGCGTATTGTTTGCCGGGTGCAGGATTTTTCTCCAACTTGAACAGATTGCCGCCCTGATCGCCGTCCGGTTCACTCTCCGAAATACGGGCGACATTGTGCAGCGGGGTGTGAACATCCCCGACAAGGTGCTCGATCCACGCCAGCGCGACGGCGCGCTCTCCGGCGGGGAGCGATGGGTTTCCCAATTGCGCGGTCAAAACGCCGAGTCGCTCGACGGCGTTTTCCGCCTCGTTCTTCTTGTCCGTGCGTTCTTTGATCACACCGCCGGAAGTCTCCTCAAAGAATACGTCGTAGTAATGCCAGGGCGAATGGTGGTATTTGGCGCGTCGCGCCTTCTCCGCATCGGTTTTTTGCGCACGGACAATGTCGGGCCACCGCGACGCTTCCTGAAACAGGGCACGGTCGGCATCGTCTTTACTCATCCCGGAAGGGCGCAGGTTTGCCAGATCCGCGTCCCCAGGCGCATTGTTTAGAAGTTCGATCAGTTTCGCACGCGTTGCCGGCTTCATGTTGTCCCATGCAATGCGAGCCACCACTTTATGCCCGACTTCGCCCCAGGCATGCGCGGAGCGTGGTAAAAGAGCAAAAGAAGCAAATAGACTGAAAGTGGCAACGGTGGCAAGTAAACTTCAGTATTTCAAAACAAATTAACCTTTCTTTGTGACAAAGCGGGCGGATCAATCGTCCAATCACACGAATACCCTGACGTAATGAGTACCGCCACCTCTATTTTATCCGATGATACGCCGTCTGTGCTTTCCTTGCACACCGGGGACCTGTGGGCAAAACTGTTCGGAAAAGCGAAAAACAGCACGGTTCGCCGCGAGCCGACGTACCTCGCCCTTGCCAAAACTGGCGACGAAAACGCCCTCGCGCAGTTTTACGAGGAGTATAAAGAGCCCGTCTGGCGGCTGTGCCGCCGACTTCTGCGCCGCGAAGCCGACGCCGAGGATGTCCTGCAAACGACTTTTGTCAAAGCGTTTTCCGCGTTGCCTCAGTTTCGTGGCGAGGCATCGCTGAAAACATGGCTATTTCGTATCGCGGTGAATGAAGCCATAACCCTTCTGCGGCGGCGCGATTCGGCGTGCCTCAGCACCACCGACGAGGAGATAGAAGAGTTGACCGCACCGGACGCGATGAGCGATACCGAGCGCGTCGCGATCCGCACCCTGATCGAATTACTCAAACCGGATTTTCGCACGGTGATTGTGCTACGCTATTGGGAAGAACTATCTTACGAGGAAATCGCGAGCGTGCTGTCGCTCCCACTTCCGAGCGTGAAAATGCGACTACATCGTGCAAAGGAAGCGTTCCGCGAGTTATACACAGGCACGGAGAAGACACGATGAACGAAAACGAAAACCGATATGAGACCTGGCTTCGCGCCGCGAAGCCGACGAACGATGAAATCGCCCCGCTTTCGCCGGAGGCGTCTTCACGCATCCTTTCTGCCGCGCTTCGCGCAAACCGCTCTCGCCGTACGGTACCCTTCTATCTTTCGGCACCGTTTCGAGTGGCAACCAGTTCGATGGGCATCGCCGCTGTCGTTTATTGCATGATACCGTTCATCAGTCCGTCAGAACTGCCCGTCGTAAACAAGCCGGAAGTGTCGTCCGCCACAAAAAAATCTTCCGACACCCTGACCGCCCGAAGCGCATCGTCAAAGCGTCATGTCCTGCCAAAACTACCGTCTGCATTGCCGACTCCGATAAAGCCGCAGGTAATGGTGGCTCGCAATAGTCTTCCGAGCCCCGCTACCCTGCGAAATGGCGAAACCGTTTATGCGTCCAAGGGGATCAGGGAGGGACGCGGTGCAGACAGCAAATCACGGACTCCTTCTGACTCCCGCGTAGAAGGCCTCGCCGTTTCGCAAAGTAGCGTAGGCGGGAGAGCATCCGGCACGGTCCGGAAACCCTCGCCCCTGTTAGGTGATGCCGCTACCGACGAAGGGAACATGTATGTGTCTGTCACCGGCGACAGCGTCCTTCCTCCCGAGAGCGACACCGATGACGATCTGACCGTCACGGTAGAGCGCAACGTACCGGACAGCGTCTCCGGTAGCGCGGAAGCCGCGGCGTTGCACGCGATCCCATTACCGAGCGCGACCCCGGACCCGGCAGACGCACAATCCATCCCGGTCTGGACGCATGTTCGTGTCGAAACCGGCGAAGAACCGGTATTAATCCTCACGGCGTTAAATTAGAAATCAAGAAGGTAAAAGGTTAAAGATGTATCAAAAAAATTTCCGTACAAAGTCCGTTCGCTACGCCGCACTCACGGCGGCACTCTTACCCGCTCTTTTGTCCGGCACCGCCTATGCCGTGCAACAGCCCGAGGACGAATTGATCCCGTTTGCGCAACCCGCCCCGTTTATGCCGTTCTACCATGGCGAGCCAGAGGACGGTGACGTGTTGTTCTCGCTCGACGGCTACGACGGTTTCAGCAGTTCCAGCACGGTCGAAGCACTCGATGACGAAGCCAGACATCTTGACGAGCGAATCAAAGAAGCGAAAGAATCCGTAAACAAGGCGCGATCTCGCGGTGACCAGGCGGAACTGCGGACTGCGGAGTCGCGCGTCACGTCGCTCGAAAAATCGCGCACCGCTCTGCGTAAAACCATCGAACGCGCCAGGCGTCTCGCGCCGCTCCAGAAGAAGGTGGATGTCAAGTTCGAGAACGCGACCGTGGCACAAGCGGCGGAAGCGTTATCGCGGGCGTCCGGGGTGCAAATCAAAGTGGACGATACTATTCCTGACACGACCCGCCTGACCGTGGAAGCGCGGAAAGTGCGTCTCGTGACTGTCCTCGAGTCGGTGGCGCGTCAAGCCGGGTTGACTATCGAGCCTATCAACCTGGAAAAAGGCGACATCGGAACGGAACTCATCGCCCCGCCGATGCTCCGCGTGAACAACACGGTGCAAAAGTTCGCGACGTCGCCGTCCCCGTGGAGTGACAAGTGGGGCACCCCGCCGACAAGCCGCTACATTTTCACGTCGGGCTTGCCCCGCGTGTGGAATTACTCGAACGGGGACGGCAGGACGATTACCCGCGCCTATGTCGACGGTATTTCGGCGGAAGCGATGGGGAAAAGCATGGCTGCACTGGGCGAACTGGCGGCACGGAAGGGGTTGGAAGTGGCGCGGGTTGCGGGGCACGCACGCACGACGGTCTTCACCGACGAGAAGGGGACGACCATCGAAGTTTCCAAGCCCGGAACGGTGACCATCGTCGAGGCGGCGAAGAACGACAAGAATGAGGACGGACACTGGCGCACTGTATATACGTTGAAAAACGGCGAGTTGGTTCAGCAAAGCCGCATGTGGGAGAAGGCGAAGGGAAAAAAGGCGCAAGAATCGGGCTGGTTCTTTAAGACGTCTTCCGCGATACACAGCCGGGTATGACCGGTCCGAACCCGATTGCCGGGGCGTTTCCGCCCCGGCAGCTCTTATGCCGCGTCTGCTTCTGCCGCCGCTGTCTCGCCCGCCTTGCCCCCCGCGAACTTTTCGACATACGAGCATTCCGGGTTCGCGCACTTGATTCCCGTGATCCGTCCCCGATAGCCTGTCTCATGAAGCAGACCACCGCACGCCGGACACGGACGCTCCGGTAGCGGCTTGCCGGACAGCGAGAACTTGCACTCCGGGTAGCGGTTACAGGGATAGAAAACCCCCATACGCGATTTCTTCTCGCCCAGCTCGCCGATTTTACAGCCGGGACACTTCACCCCGATGCTGACCGGTTTTTCCTTGTGGATATACTTGCACGTCGGATAGCCGGGACAGGCGATGAACTTGCCAAACCGCCCCATGCGCTCCACAAGGTTCTTGCCGCAGTTCGGACACTGAATATCGAACTCGACCGGGGCGGGTGCCGGTTCGCCGTCCGCACTGCCCGCCTCCGCTTTCGCGTCCAGTCGGTATTTGCACTCCGGGTAACCCGTACAGGAGTAAAACGCGCCGAACCGCGACACCCGCTTGATGAGCGGCTTGCCGCAGTCGGGGCAGATTTTATCCGTCTGTTCGACCATCTTCTCCGACTCTTTATCCGCTTTTTTGAGCGTGTCCGCGAACGGGTCGTAAAAGGCTTTCATTAGGGAGACGTAATCCTGTTCGCCTTCCTCGATCTTGTCCAGACGGTCTTCCATGTCGGCGGTGAATCCGACGTCCATGATCTTTTCGAAGTTCTTCACCAGATAGTCGGTCACGGCGAACCCTAAGTCGGTCGGATAGAACCGTTTTTCCTTGAGTTCCACGTAGCCGCGATCCTGCACAGTCGAGATGATAGACGCATACGTGCTCGGTCGCCCGATGCCTTGCTCCTCCAATGCCTTAACCAGAGTCGCTTCCGAAAAACGCGGCGGCGGCTCGGTGAAGTGCTGTTTCGGCAACAGTTTTTGCAAGTCGAGCGTCTGTCCCTCGGTCAGCGGTGGCAATGGTGGTTTTTCTTCGTCGTCCGCATCGGTCTGCTTGTTCGGCGCGGTCGCTTCGTCTTTGCCCTCGGAATACACGCGCAGAAATCCGTCGAACTTGATGGTCGAGCCCGCCGCGCGGAACGTGTATGCGTTGGCGTTGATGTCCGCCGCCACCACGTCCAGAATCGCCGGTGTCATTTGCGACGCGACGAAGCGGAGCCAGATCAGGCGGTACAGTTTGTACTGATCGCTCGATAGTTTATTTTTCAGTGCGTCCGGCTCGCGGAACGTCGAGGTCGGGCGGATCGCCTCGTGGGCGTCCTGTGCCGAACCCTTGGTTTTATACACATTCGGCTTGGCGGGTGCGTACCGCTCGCCGTAGCTCGTCAGGATAAACTGCCGTGCTTCGGCTTGCGCCTCGGCAGCGATACGGGTCGAGTCAGTACGCATATATGTAATCAGACCGACCTGACCGCCGTCCGCACCTAGGTCGATCCCCTCGTACAGTTGCTGGGCGACGCTCATCGTTCGTTTCGAGGAGAAGCCCAACTTCCGCGCCGCTTCCTGCTGGATCGTGGACGTAATAAACGGCGCGGTCGGGCGGCGTTGCCGCTCCGATTTTTTGACTTTGGCGACCGTGTAGATCGCGCCCTTCAAGTCTGTCAGAACCTTGTTGGTTTCGTCCTCGGTCTTGAGTTCGATCTTCTTGCCGTTGAACTGCGTCAGCCCGGCGTCGAAGGCTTGCGGCTTTTTTTCGTTCTGCGGCGTCAGGGTCGCGGTCAGGGTCCAGTACTCTTGCGGCACGAACGCCTTGATCTCGCGCTCGCGGTCCACGATGATGCGCACCGCGACCGACTGCACGCGCCCCGCCGACGTTCCCTTAGCTACTTTTGCCCACAGGATCGGCGAAACCTTGTACCCCACCAGGCGGTCCAGAGCACGGCGGGCTTGTTGCGCGTCCACGCGCCCGAGGTTGATGTCGCGCGGGTTTTTCAGGGCTTCCTGCACCGCCCCTTTGGTGATTTCGTTGAACTGAATCCGCTTGATCTGTGCGGGCTTGAGCTTCAGTGCGGTGGCGATATGCCACGCAATCGCTTCCCCTTCGCGGTCCGGGTCAGAAGCGAGGTACACGGTCGTCGCGCCTTTCGCCGCCGCCGCCAACTTCCCGAGTACATCTTTGCGGTCAGGAATCGTGGTGTACGTCAGCGCGAAGCCGTTTTCAATATCCACAGAGATCGGCGACTTCGGCAAGTCGCGAACATGTCCCATAGAGGCTTCGACAGCATAGTCCTTGCCTAAAAAACCTTTCAAGGTCTTGGTTTTTGCGGGAGACTCAACAATAATAAGATTTTTTGCCATAACAGACGGATGTGCGCTCCTTATAATATGTATAACGCTACAATGACGATACAAGTTTCGCCGAAGTTCCGCAAGCGGTGCGGTGCGAGCGATAGGCTGCGGCGGATTCTATCGTATGCGCTAACAGTTTGCAAAATGCACTACAATGAAGGGCGTGAACGATGACGCACAATTTCTGTGGCATGCAACCCCGCTTTTCCATATCCCCTATCTCCTCCATACGGGGGAACTGCTCTCGGCGACGCAACTATCGCGGGGCAAACATCCGATTCTTCCCCGCCCCTCGGCGATCCGGCGCAAGACAAAACTGGGGCTCGCGGATTTCGTTCACCTGTCGCCCATGCCGAAAACCCCACTTCTGCGCGACAAACAGGAAAAAGGGTACGGTCATGTTCTGCTGGCATTTCACCGCACCATCACGCTCGCGCTTCCCGGCACTGCTTTACTGAGGTTCAATACGAAACGGTGGGCGCACCGGGATGATTTCGTGCCGGTGCTCGGTGAAGAGGAAAAGACGGTGTTGTGGGGAGCGCACGAATCGGGCAAGTATCCCTCGCTGGAAATATTGGTTCCGCAAAAACTGCCGCTCGCCCCGTATGCGGCGGGGTTGCACGTGGCATCCGGCGAAGACGCTTTTCTGCTGGAAACGCTTATCGCAACACTCGCCCTATCCGCACCGCCCGTCTCCTTTTCGCCGACATCTTTTCCATCCGCGGACAATATCCCCTTTGATGTAACGGCGGTACAGGAGTATTTCGCTGCCTGTCAGACTGCGGGCAGGGTATTGCCGCCCCCGCTTTTGCCGTTCGATTGAGCCAGCGTCCGGGAAGGCACAGGTATGTTACTCCAGGGGTGGTTTTTATAACGGATTATTCGCGGATGGTCTTTCGGAGGAAAGGTCATCGTAAAGGGGGTACGCAGGTGACACATCGGCCGGTTGATCCGAGAGCGTCGCGGCGAAGATGCGGATTCGGGTATCCGCAGGAAGAACGATACTTTCGGTGCCTTTCGGTACACGGACGGCGTAGCGGAACAGGTAACAGAAATGATAAGGGTCATTCGCGCCATTTTTCAACCGCAGATGGTCGGCGTACCAGGCGATGGGTTGTCGCTTAATGTAGCCGGGACTCAACCCGGCATATTTGTTGTTCCATACCGCATCTTTCTCCGGTACCACGCCCTTCCAGAGACGGGTATCCCACTGACCGACATAACCGTCCCAGCTCTGAATCGTTAGAGGAGCAGATACTGATTCGCCCGCTTTCCCGACGAAACGAAGCGTCGTCTGTATGTCGGCTTCGGCAGCGGCTAACAGGTATACGTACTGACTGGCGGACGATGCGGCGTCGGGAAGATGGATTGATTGCCCCGCGCACGCAACCGCGGTCGCGCCGGAGGAACCCGACCGGAATGTCACGCCTCCGGACTCCAGAACCGCCGGTAACAGTTCGCCGGGGTACGAACGCCCTTGCGTGTCGAACGCCCCGTCTGTTTCCCCCTTGCCGGAACTCGCCGCACGAACATCGAACGGCAACGAGAGCATGACGTTCTCCCGAGATGGGGGGGGGATCGGAGGACTTTTGAGAGTGAGTGCGAACGCACGCGGGCGATACGTCTTCATATCGAAAACCAATGCCCCCTTTCGAATCCCCACCTTACCATCCGGAATGATTTCCTGCTCCTGACCGTTCACTTCCCGGACGCCGATGATCGGGGTCGCCATCTTCAGGCGGACACCGGAAGCCGGTTTGCCGTCCTGTTCGAACAAACGCACGATCACTTCCTGGGAGTCTTCCGCCTTTTTCAAAGCAGCGACCGTGACTCCCGGAGTGCTCAGCGTGAGCAACGAGAAAACACGCCCGCGCTCTCCGCCATGCGAAGGCGTCTGGAAAACAAGGAGCGGTTGGTTTAATCGCGCTGCCTGATCGGCTGTGCGAGCGGCACGCCAGTCGCCGTTATGCCCCTGCAACGCATAGAGAATCTCATGGTGCCCCCAATCCTGTGTTGCCTGATGCTGGAAGCGGTCGCGAACGCCGGGGGTGTAAAGGAGTGTCAGGCGCAACGTGCTATCGTCAGGTTTGTCCGAGCCGTACTTGGCTTCGTTCAGAACCGAGACGCCGTACCCGCCCGTCTTGTCCGTTAGATCAAACCACTCCTGGGCGGGTACCTCGTATTTTTTTGGTTCGTTCTTTCCCCGCCGAACGGTGCCAACCCCGAGGTTATAGGTCGCCTCGGGATGGGAGACGGTCAGCGGGAAGACTGCTTTCAGACTACTTTCGGCGGTCCGCCAATCTACATCGGTGACAAACTCGACACGGTTTCCGGCAGTACCCGCCGAAAGCCGGACCGTTTGACGGAACGTGGAGCCATGCGCCGACCGTTCGACTTGCAAGGCAACCCGCGCCGGACCGTTTTCCCGGACCGTCACCGTGACCGGACCGTCCACATGACCGACCGGCGGTTTCTGACGGTCTTCCCAGTCCATGTTCCACGCCGGATGTTGTTTCGGTTTCTCCCGCAGGAAGGCGAGGCGCATCGGTGCGGACAATATTTCGCGGCGTGCCGCCTTGTCAAAGATGCTCGCGATGTCGCCATTCGCGTCGAGACGCAACCGGTACCGGGCGTTCTCCATACCTTCCGTCGTGACCTGAAGCGGGGAACGACCCCGCGTAGCAGGGTGGGTTGCGCGGCGCACGTCGAACACGGCACAACCTACGGCGGGAACGCGTGCCAGAAACAGCACGGCGATGCGATTCCCCTTCCGACTCTTGAGTTGTGCCGGGACTTCCTTGCCGTCCGGTCCGAAAACCTGAATATTCGCGGGCGCGGTACCGGGAAAAACCACCTCGGCGGTCACAACATCGTCACGCTCGGTAGAGAGCGGGTTGTAAACCACGAGCGGGACGCCTTTTGTGCGGGTATCCATCTGCCACGCTATCTGACTGACCCCGTGCGTGGCGACATCGGCGAACTGGTTGAGCGCAATCACCTGGTCATTCCAGGCGAATTCATACGCGGCGGGAATCGAGGTACCGGGTAAGATGTCGTGCATCTGCCCGCCGAGAAAACGAAGCCAACCCTGCGTCAATCGTTCGGTGGGATACGGGCTATCGGCGACAAGGCTGGCACTCACCGCGGCGCGTTCGGCGGCGTCGGCTAAACGTTCGTTGCGGTGGTTCCAGCGTTTCATCGCCGCGCCGGAGTTGATCGAACCCGCCGAGTGTTGAATCAGAAGCAGGTCGCCCTGATAGGCGGGAAGCCCAATCGCCTGTTCGGGAGTGATGTCATGAAACAGGTCATCCGCGCCCCCGGCACGAACCTGTACCGGTCCGTCCCCGGCGAGGCTTCGTTGCAGCCATCCGGCCGATTCCACTCCCGGCGAACCGCCGAGGTCGCCGTTGCCGTGGTACATATAGTCGGCGAAGATACCGGACGATTTGCCGTTTGCTTCCAGCCGGGCTAGCCACGGTTTACTTTGCGTAAGGTCCTCCGTTATACGAGTACGATAGTCGCCGGGATTCAATGCCGCGATTACCGATCTCCCATCCGGACCGACCCAACGCCCGACATTGAACGGGATGCCGACCGCCGATCCCGCGCCGTAGGTGAGTTTCTTGGTCGAGAAGCCTTTCAAACCACAATGTGCCAGAATGGAGGGCAGGGAAGCGGGAAAACCGAAAGTATCCGGCATCATGTACTGATTGCTGGTCTTGCCAAACTCCTTTTGGAACCAGCGGTTGCTATACATCACGCTACGAATGATGGATTCCGGCGACGGCACTATCGCATCATTCTCGTCCCACGCCGACCCGGTCGGTATCCAGCGACCCGCCGCGACATACCGCTTCAGCCGCGCATACTCTTCCGGATAATAATCCTTGACAAAACGATACCGACTCGCCCCGGTCCAGTTAAAAACGTAATCGGGATATTTCTCGAAGAGGCTGAAGTTCTCCGTCAGTGTGTCGGGGATGTATTCCTGAATGCTATGGCGGTATGTCCAGCACCACTCGGTATCGAGATGGGAATAGGTCACCACATAGAGCGTCTTCTGGCCGGAAAGATTGACAGGGCGATTCACGGATGCGCGGACGGCTTGTGTGGCAGGTACTATTGGGGGCGTCTGTCCGTATACCGCTTGATCGGTTCCCCCGCACGCCAGTGCGACAAAAGTGACCAGCGCAATCGTGTTTCGCACGCCAGTGCGCGAGAAGATCGAAACAGTGTCTTTTGAGTGGTCAACAGAAAGCGGATTCTGGTGAGGAGAGATTCGCGGTCGGTGATATGGCATAAAAATCAGTCAGGTACAGGAGTGATGTAGCAACCGCACTCCCGTACAGAGTCAATCAAACGAAAGGGGCATTTCCCCCCCATGCCCCTTTCGTTTGAATCGTTCGGCGATATATTACGGCGTGAAGGTGACGGTAGGCTTCCTCAGTTTGAAAGCCACGAAGTCATTCTGCCGGATATCGCCCCAGCGGCGATGTTTGGCGGAGCCGTCTGCCATCAGGTAGTTCGCACCGCCGACGTGCCCTCCCGTCGGTACAAGCCCCTGCAGACCCGCGCAGGGCACCGATAGCGTGTCTGTCGGGGTGGGTGCGTTGATTTTGCGACCCGCGAATTTCCAGATGTCACACCCGGCAATCGTGGAAGCATGTGGTCCGCCGACATACCCGAGTGCCGCCCAGTCGCCATTCCCGACCGCCCAAAGTTCCGCCAGAGCGACGGTGCTGGATGGCTGGTCAATGATAGCCAATGCCTTGCCAACCGGCGCGTTGCCGGCACCGGGTAGACGGGGACCCGTATAGGGACTCAAACCTGTATTGGGATCACGCATTCCCCGTTC
>JACMIS010000589.1 GCA_014381035.1 Armatimonadota bacterium | reverse complement strand
GAGGAACGTGAAGACGTCCCCCGATTCGGAACAGCCGAAGCACTTGTAGCTGCGGGTGTCCAGATTGACGTGGAAGGAGGGGGTCTTCTCGTTGTGGAATGGACAGAGCCCCGTTAGTCCCCGGCCCGACTTCTTAAGAACGACCCCGTGCTCTTGGATGACCTGCGCGATGTCGACGTGCTCTTTGACCGTGTCGAAATCACCGGGCATCAGTCCAAGTATCGCGCCCGGCTTGAACTAGAGCTGAAGCTTCAGCAGCTCCTCGAGCTTTGAGGCGTCGACGGGCTTGGTCACGTGCTGGTCGAAGCCGGCTTCGCGAGCGAGTCGCCGGTGGCGATCCTCGCCGTAGCCGGTGAGCGCGACGAGCAGCGCATCGCCAAGGCCGAGCTCGCCGCGGATCCGCTTCGCGACCTCATACCCATCCATCTCGGGCATGCTGATATCGAGCAGGACGATCTCCGGCCGGTGGAGCCGAGCGTTATCGAGCGCCCGTGCACCGTCGTGCGCCGTCGCCACCTCGTGGCCGTAGTCGCGGAGAAGCTCTCCAAGGGCCTCGGCGGCATCGACGTTGTCGTCGACCACCAGGATCCGACGCCGCGGTCCCACCGTTCCGACCGGGGTCATTGGCGGCGCGCCGTCCGCGACCGGCGGGATACGCAGCGGGAGGCGGACCACGAACTCCGTGCCCTTCCCCGGACCCTCGCTCAACGCTTCGACCGCGCCACCGATTGCCCGGTCGCGTCGCGCACCGCCCCGCAAATCGCGCGTCTGGCAAAGCGGTATGCGAAACGCGGGGTCCGTTTCTACGCCGTCTACCCGAACGGGTTAGAAAGCGCGGATGGCATCCGCCGTCATGCCCGCGAACGGGGACTCCCGGCGGCGTTACCGGTCGTGCAGGACGCTTCCGGCGACCTTGCTCGCGCCTTGGGTGTCGGTTTCTCGCCCGAGGCAGTCTTTGTCGGCAAAAATGGCAGCGTGATATACCGCGGGAATATCGAGTCCCTGATTCCGACGCTCGATGCCACCCTCGGCGGAAAACGGGTGCCGGTGGCGAAGACGAGAGTCGCCGGCTGTGCGTTACGCTTGGCGGCGCGTCCTCATCCGCAACAGAGAGAGAGGGACGGGGGGGCGAAGGCGCAGTATGCCATCATCGCCCCGCTCCTCGCCAAACACTGTGTCCCCTGCCACCGCTCTGGCGAGGTGGGACCGATGCCCTTGGATTCGCACCCGCAAGCCGCATCATGGGCGAAAGCGATGGCGCAGTATACGAAGCGGCGAGAGATGCCACCATGGAAGGCGGACTCGCACGGCGAATTCCAAAACGAACGTCGCCTGACGGATGCGGAAATCGATGTATTTGCGGTGTGGGGTGAACATGCTGACTTCGCCTCAGGGAGCCCCCCCGCCCCTAAATCTCCGTCTCCCCCTGAAACGAAACCAACGTCCCGCTGGCAACTCGGGCAACCGGATGCTGTATTTGAAATGCCCGACGCGTTCACCGTGCCCGCCGAGGGGAAGGATGTGTACCGGTGCTTTGTAGTGCCGACCGGTTATGACTCTGATAAATGGGTGTCGGCAATCGAGTTTCAGCCGGGAAACCGTGCGATTGTGCACCATATTAATGTGTGGCTGGACACGAGTGGCAAGGCGCGAAAATTAGACGCCGCCGATAAGTCACCCGGTTATGTTTCGCCGAATCCGGGGAATGTGCCGGGATTCGTGTCGGCGGGCTTGCTGGGCGGTTGGGTCCCAGGGCACCTGCCATGGGAGTTGCCCGCCGGGGTCGGGAACCGACTGCCGCGCGATGCGGATGTCGTGATCGAAGTCCATTACGTCACGACGGGCAAGCTGGAAACCGACCGGACGCGCTTCGGGCTGAAGTGGGTGCGCGGCGACGTCAGGAAACGGTTGCATCTGGGCGAGATCACCGCGAAGGGGTTCCGGATTCCGGCCGGAGATGGGGCGTACACGGTGGAAACCAGCGAGTTCGTGCGCGAGCCGATCACCTTGCTTTCCGTCACACCGCACATGCACAATCTCGGACGTTCGATGAAGGCGGTCGCGGAGTATCCCGACGGAACGCCGCTGACACTGGTCTCGGTCTCGAACTGGGATTTTGCGTGGCAGATGAGTTACCGCTACAAGACGCCGGTTCGGTTGCCGCAAAACACGCGCATTGACCTGTCGGCGGTGTACGATAACTCGCCCTCGAACCTGAAGAACCCTAACACTCCCCCGAAAACGGTGCGCGATGGCGAACGCACCGAGGACGAAATGTGCAATCTTTTTATCGCCTACACCGTGGATGGTGAATGAGGGTGTGGGGTGATCGGGGTGTTAGGTTGCTACGGTTCGTCGCATCACCGACCGCGGAGCCGATCACCCAAAACCTTACTTCACGCTCGCGGCGATCTTCCGCAGTTCACCTTCGGGCAGATCTCCGATGAGCAGATACGCGCCGCCGTTCTCGCCGCGCACGAACAAGCCGTGCTTGCCCTGCGGGAACGGGAGATACGCGGAACCGTCGGGGCTCAGGAACGGCTTGACACGTTCAGGCACGCCGTCGCGCAAAACGGTCAGTGATAGCGCGTTCAGTCCGTTCGCGTAGCGTAGCGCGACATGACTACCGTTTTTAGTCGCCTCTATCTGTCGCAACATATAACCGGACGGCAGATGCGAGGGTTCGGGGACGGTAAGACCCGCCTGACGGGCTTCGGCAACCGTAGGGTAACGATCACGTTTTCCCAGTCGCGGACCCCGGTTGCCTCGCCCCGCATCCCCATTGCGCTCGGCGACTGTCGGCGGCGCAAAATCGGTCGCCACGAACTTCGGGTTCAAATCGAGCGAGGTATAGTAGGAGCCAGACAGCACTTTGCCTTGCGCGTTCTTTTCCTCGGTACGCAACCGAAGCCCGGTCTCGCGGTCAATCCAGAAGCGACGTGTGGGAGCGTCCGGGATGCGGGTCGCCCGCACTTCCACAATGTCGCAGGTACGCCCCGCCACCGTATCTACACCGACGACTTGAGCGGATAATAAGTGCTTACCGAGGCGCATCACCAACTCTTTGACACGCTTATCGAGTTTGGTGAATCGAGACTCGTCGGTGTCTACATTGCCTGGTTTGTTGAGTGAAAAGCGATAGGAGCGACGCGGCGTGTCCAAAACCACGCGCCCTTTCCCACCCGTCGGTTCCCGACGAAGCCCCTGCTTCGGGTCAAACTTGACAATATTTTCGGCACCGGGACCATCGGCACGGAGCGTGGACTCACGGGCGATATAAGGCACCTTACGCTCCGCTTCCACCATCCGGCGCAATAGCCGTACCGTCTTCTGGTCGAGTGCCGCGTCCGATTTCGGCGATTTCGGCACCTGAGCGTAAGCGACGCCACCGAAACCGGTGGCGAGAAGTGCCACAGCGACGGCGTGAAAAAAACGACGGCGTACCACGTTAATTCTCCGTAATCCCGGTCAGCGCGGTAGCCGGGTCGCCGAGCGGCTGGGCGGAGGAGAACGCCGTATGTTCGTCCCACAATTCGGTCAACGTCGGGTCGCTGGCGACAAGATTCGCGGCGGCATCCGGCGTCGCGGCGAATTCGGGCGGCTTGGTGGGGCTGTCGGGACGCGTCAGGAGATAGCCGGCGGGGAGCAGCGCGATCAGAACCGCGAACGCCCCCGCGAGTGCCGGGTTGAGGCGGTGCCCGGTCGCCCCCGCCGATGGTGTAATCTTCTCGTCCCACCAAAGGCGCAGTTTACCCAGCGTTGATAGCGGTTTCGGGGCAAGACACTCATCCGCGATACGGCGTGCCAGCATCGCCTCGAAACTCGCCGACGGACCGCTCGGAACGGGGAGCGAGGAAACAAGACGCGCCGTGGACGCGAAATCGTCCGCGATGGACTGGCATACCGCGCAGGATTGAACATGCATTTTTACCTGCCACGTCGAATCCTCGGCGAGTTCGCCATCCACATATTCCGCCAATAGCGGCTGTATTTGTTTGCAATCGTTCATCGTCGCCATCTGTGACCCCTTATTTTCCTAAATAACCCTTCAAATGCTCCCGAAGCGCGGCGCGGGCGTTAAAAATCCGTGACTTGATCGTCCCGAGCGGCACCCGCTCCGTGATCGCGATCTCGTCATATGCCAGCCCTTCCACATCGTGCAGGATAACCGCGGATCGCAGTTTCGGCGGCAGTTTCGCCAGCGCGGTCTCGATCTGCTCCGCAAGCTCCTTGCGCCCGAATAAAAGGTCTGGTTCGTGTGACATATCCGGCACATCGCGGGACGCGCCTTCGTCAGATTCGTCCATCGGCGCATCCAGCGATATGTTACCGCGAGCATGCTTGTTTTTGCGGAACGAGTCGGTGCAAAGGTTTCCCGCGATGCGAAACAACCAGGTCGAAAGGCTCGCTTCCGCCCGAAACGTGGCGATATTCGTGTACATCCGCACGAACACTTCCTGCGTCAGATCCTCGGCATCTTCCGCGCTACCGGTCATGCGGTACACGTAGCGGTAGATTTTATCTTTATACCGTGACACAATCTCGTTGAACGCCGCAATATCCGCTTTTTGACAGCGCGAAATCAGGGCGTTATCAGTGTTGGTCAAGGCGAAGCTCCATGTGACAACCATAAGTATCGTTCCGGCACAGTCTTTCCTGATATAGATTCTACCGGTTGAGACGAAAGGGAACGCCGATTGTTCATTTCACTGGGGTGTGGTATTTTTTAATCAAGTGTTGGATGCCTATAAAGGCGGAGATCCGGTGTGGGATGCAGGCATACATCTCAGGCCGCCGAAACAGGGCGACACAAAGCAACGGGCGATTTTGCCTGCGCTGGCGGCACACGGTTTCCGGTCCGCGAGCTCCAACTGTTGCGGCTGGTACGGACCGGGCTTCCGCCCATACACTCAGCGAGGTCCCGGCGTTTGTCGCGGAGCATCGAAAAATATCTCAAGAAAGCGTCGCCCGGCGAGTCCAGGCGGCGCGAAAGGCGTATCGCTAAAACATCATGCGTACTGGAATCATCGAATCATACCGACCGTACATGCCCGACTTCGCGGACCTCGCCGCGCCTGTCGTATCACTTTGCGAGGGTAGTACCCCGCTTATCGAGGCACTGCGCCTCGCACCCAAACTGGGGCTGCCCGCGAACTTCCGTCTGTTCCTCAAATTCGAGGGCATGAACCCGACCGGCTCGTTCAAGGACCGGGGCATGACCGCCGCCGTGTCGGTCGCGAAAAAGAAGGGGATGCAGGTCGTCATGTGCGCGTCCACCGGGAATACGTCCGCCGCCGCGAGCGCGTATGCCGCCCGAGCCGGCATGACATCGGTCGTAATTCTGCCGAAAGGAGAAGTCGCGCTGGGCAAACTGTCACAGGCATTGATTCACGGCGCGAAAGTCCTCGCCATTTCGGGCAACTTCGACGAGGCACTCACCCTCGTGCGTCAGATCTGCGCCGAGTATCCGATAGAACTGGTGAACTCGGTTAACCCGGTGCGAATCGAAGGACAAAAGACGGCGGCGTTCGAGATCGTGGACGCGCTGGGCGATGCCCCCGATTTTCACGCGCTCCCGGTCGGGAATGCGGGCAATATCACCGCGTACTGGCGCGGGTTCCGCGAGTTCGCCGACGCGGGCAAGGCAACGCGGAAGCCGCGTATACTCGGCTTCCAGGCTGCCGGGTCCGCGCCATTGGTTCTCGGGTACCCGGTAGACAAGCCAGAAACGATAGCGACGGCGATCCGTATCGGGAAACCGGCATCCTGGGAGAGCGCGATTGCCGCCCGCGACGATTCCGGCGGACAGATTCAATCCGTCACCGACGAACAGATCGTGGAAGCCTACGCGATGGTAGCCTCTACCGAAGGCGTGTTCGCGGAACCCGCCTGCGCCGCGCCGTTAGCCGGTCTCAAAAAATTAGCCGCCGAAGGCTATTTCGCCGGATTTACGGACCGAACCTATACGGTCACCGCGACTCTGACCGGTCACGGTTTGAAGGACCCGGATCGTGCCATCAAAACCGCCCTGTCCGGCATCGTCGAGGTCGCGGGCGAACGCGACGCGATCCTGCGCGAGATCGGTTTTTAGTTCGGTTTCGACG
>JACMIS010000588.1 GCA_014381035.1 Armatimonadota bacterium | reverse complement strand
CGCCAGGTCGCGCATTTATCGCTACTCATCCACAGATTACCCTCACTGGTACCCACATACAGACGGTTCGGGTCGGAATGCGCTATAGCAATAGTTTCAACCTGTCCCGAGGTGAGCAACTGGTTGCCCAGACGCCCCTCCCATCTGTTGACAAAACTCGACCTTCCATCCTCGTTCCATCGCCACAGATAGTCCGTACCCACATAAAGCGGGTGCGGATACGTCGGGTCTACGTTCATCTGCCCGATAAACGGCTTACGATCCTGACTCCAGAGTGTCGCGGTTGAGGCATAAGAATCCGGTCCAAAGGAGCCACCGCCACTGAACGCGAACCCGTCCGTGGTCCGGTACAGGTTTACGAACTGGGACGACGCGTACTGCACCAGGTTATTGGTCGGGTTGATACCCACACCGCATCCATCGCCCCCGCCCACATTGTTCCAGTCGGCAAGGGAGAACCGCACCTGTGGGGTCGCGTTGTCCTGCGTCCCACCGAGCATCATATTCGGATTGGAAGGACTCCAGTCGCCGGTGTAGAACTGCGTGATGCCAAGAGTCGCACTCAGATCAGCGCGGACCTTCCACGGTTGCGGGGCAGCAGAGTTGTAGTCCACCCGGTACACGCCGCCATCGTTGCCGATAAGCATGATGTTCGGGTCTTTCGGAAAGACCGCCATACAGTGCTGGTCGTTGTGAGTAGTTGAACTCGCAGAGTAAGTACGACCGAAGTTATTCCAAGCCGTACCACTGGCACCGCCCCCTTTGAGCGCGGCAATACTGATGGCACCGAAATACACGACATCGGCGACGTTCCCATCCACGACCTGCGCCGCACAGGTGAGGTGCAGGTCATAGGTGTCCTGCGACCAGTTGTAGCCAGCCCAGCTACCTTGATCAACAGGGTCAGTCCCGGTGATATTGGTCCAGGTGTACGTATCTGTAGCCGCGGCTTTTACCCCTTTGTAGATGCTGTTTGTCTGTGCGCTAACGAAATAAACACCGTTGGGATCGGTAGCGGAGGGAGCCACGCGAATTCCGTAACTGGTGCTGGTTGGCAGCGTGATCTGTTTCCATGTCGCGCCGTTGTTTTCCGACCGGTAGACACCCGCCCCATTGGCGACATTGGTCACCTCAACCGTGGCGTAGAGGTATCGTTTTTTCGTCACCGGGTCGGGGACTCCCGCCTTCACATCACTCCAGTAAGCGATGTTGCTTCGCGCATGACCGGTCGGAACGATCCGCGTCCACGTTACGCCTGCGTTGGTGGAACGGAACAAACCGCTTCCCTCAAGCGCGCCGCGCCCAGTGGTTGCGATAACGACATCCGGCTGATCCGGGTCGAATAGGATCGCGCTCACCGACGCGCCGTTCATCAGATTCGCGCCGACACTTTGCCACGTCCGTCCGCCGTCGGTCGAACGCATCATTCCCTGCGAGTAACCGCTCGTGAATCCGTTGTAGTCGCCCAACCCCAGCAAAACGATCTGCGTGTTCTTCGCGGAGACCGCGACGGCGGAGGTTTGCAGGTAGGTTAGATTGTCTCCGAGCGGATACCAGTTAGCCCCACCGTCTACCGTTTTCCATACGCCCCCGCCCGCCGACGCGAGATAGGCGATATTCGGGTTGTTAGGATCGAACGTCAGGCCGTTCACACGCCCGGAGGTGTCGGAGCCTTCCGGTCCGTAATAGGTCGTGTAGGGGACATCTAATTTTTTCGGACCGACGAACTCCCACGCGGACCCCCGCGGGACCAGTGTCGCACCGACCGGAGCACCGACCGCAGCGGGAGATGCCGCCGCCGCTACCGCGCCCTTCACGAGGGTGGTAGTGGCAGCTCCGTTAATGACCGCCGGAGCAAGCAATTGACGCTGGGAAACGGCCGTCTGGTAGGCGAGCGAGTCAATCGTGTCGTTCGGGTAAGCCCGCTGACGGATGTAATCGAGTCGCGCCTCATACCATGCCGATTTGTGTCCGTTGCGGAGCGTTCGGCTCAGGGCCTTTACATTCGTCCCTTTTTTCCGCCGCGCAATCGTCAGTGCGCGTTCTGCCATTTGCTCGCGAGCCTTGCTTTTCGCGACCAGTGCTTTCAAGCCGGATACGGAATTGAGTTCGTTACCCGCTTCCAGCAAGCTTTCGGCAGACGGGTTGGTCTGGGCAAAACCAGGGTGCGTTGCCGCAGGCGTAACGGCGGCGACCAGAGCGATTGTCGTTGCCACAAGGAAACGGTGTAATTGGGAGTGATGGGAGCGACGCATAGGGTGTCTCTTTCTATGGATCAATCAAGCGTGTGATACTACGAAGTCGTACCACAGGGAGTAATTACGATTATATTCACCACGCCATGATAGGTTTACTGCATGAAATAAAATAAATTTTCGATAATTATGTGACAGAATTGAAACGATTCATTGCACGTTCTATGCCGTGCGCGACCCAGATTTCGACGGCGCCCATCGCGGTGATCAGCGTGTCGTCTATTATCAGTCGGTCCGCGCGACCGAACCGCCCGAGTACCCACTCGATCTGGCTATCGGGAGGGGGTTCGCCCACCCCGATCCGGATTCGTGCGAAGTTTTGCGTCGCCAGTTGGGATGCGACCGACTTTAAACCGTTCTGCCCCCCCGAGGAGCCTTGCGCCCGAAGACGGACCTTGCCAACCGGTAAATGAATGTCGTCGCAAATGACAATGATATTTTCGACAGCGAGACGCTCAAGGTCATCCTCGCTTTTTTCAACGAGTTCGCGTTTCGCCAGTGCCAGAGCCGCTTCGCCGGAAACGTTCATATAGGTCAGCGGCTTGACCAGAAACACCGGTTCCTCGGCGATTCGCCCCCGTCCAACCAGAGCACGAACGCCTTTGATACGTTCGTCCACCTTGATGCCATGCGCGGCGGCGAGGCGATCCACGAGTTCGAAGCCGACATTATGGCGTGTCCCGTCGTAATCCGCGCCGGGGTTCCCCAATCCGACAATCAGTTTCATGTGTGACAGGTCTACCTTTTATTCGCCGTGCAAATCGTCGTACAGCTCGGAAAATTTGGCGCGAACGGAATCATCCAGTTGCTCTGCGAAATCGGCGGGCAGTTCCAGAACGCGGATCAATTCCTGAACATCGGCTAAGTCTTTCAGGCGTCCGCGTCCCGTCATTCCCGATGCCAGTTTCAGTTCGACAAGGCGCGGGAGTGGCACCGTGCGCACCTCATCAATCACTACGTACTCCGTCGCCGGATCGGGGAAACGCACCGCTTTGGGCAAGCCATCACCAGGATATTCGTCCGTAGTGATAATTTCGATAGGGACGTTACCATCCGTGGCGCGAAATTTCTTGTTCGCGCCGGTGAATGACGGGCGATACCCGCGACCGACGAGTTCGGAGTGGAACCGTTGCAAACCTTCTGCCGAAAGCAACACATCTATGTCTTCCGTGAAACGGCGGTAGCCATGTTGGCTCAGTGCCGTCGCACCGATGATGCTGTAATCAATGCCGCGCTCTTCCAAATCAATCGCCAGTTGTCGTAACGTGTCATTCACGATTCCACCTCCCTGCAGGAAGCGCACACCCTCCGCATGTGCCGCCGTGGGCGAAGTGAGAATCGCCATAAAATCGCGCACCAGAGTAGCCATAACGCCTCCGATTTTACCACGTGCGGTCGAACAGCACGGAAACCGAGTCGTCGTTGTGGATGCGCTTGATCGCGTCGGCGAGGAGCGGGGCGACCGATAATACCTCGACGTGACCGTCGGCGATGAACTGGGGCCATTTGAACGGGATCGAATCGGTCGTGATCAGTTTCTCTATCGAGGAGGCGGCGATCTTTTCCATCGCCCCACGGGACAGGATCGGGTGCGTACAGCAGGCGATCACCTCTGCCGCCCCACGATTGATCAGCGTTTCCGCGCCGCCGACGATGCTTCCGCCGGTGTCAATCATGTCGTCAATCAGGACACACCGCTTGCCGCGCACGTCGCCGATGATTTCGACGATTTCCACCCGCCCGACCTCGGGGCGACGCTTGGCGATGATAGCGATACTGGTTTTGAGCGTTTCCGCAAGCGCGGACGCGCGGGCTACCCCGCCGACGTCGGGCGATACGACACAGGTGTCACCATCGACATAGCCGTGTTCGGTCAGATATTCGGCGAGGAGCGGACCGGCATACAGGTGGTCCACCGGAATGCGAAAGAACCCTTGAATTTGCGCGGCATGAAGATCGACGCAAACGGCACGGGTAACGCCGCTACTTTCGAGCAGATCGGCGACCAGTCGGGCGGTAACGGGTTCGCGGGGCTTGATTTTTTTGTCCTGCCGTGCCTACCCATAATACGGCAACACGACGGTGATTTTCTGCGCGGAAGCCCGCCGGAACGCGTCCACCATGATGAGGAGTTCCATCAGGTTATCGTTCACCGGGGCGCACGTCGGCTGGACGATGAAGATGTCGTTGCCCCGTGCGGATTCCTCGACCTGGACCCGTATCTCGCCGTCATTGAAGCGGGTGATCATCATCTCGCCAAGCGGAACCCCGGCATGGTGGGCGATGGATTTTGCGAGGGCAGGGTGCGCGTTTCCCGCGAAGAGGCGTAGGTTGCTCATGGTTTCGGCTCCGACCCCGATTGTATCGTCTTTTCCGTTCGGCGACGTTCCGCCCATCCCGGCTTCGTGGTTTGCCGCTCCCGTGCGATGGCGAGGGCGTCGGCAGGAACGTCTTCGGTGACCGCCGACGCGGCGGCGACGAACGCCCGATCTCCGACCGTGACCGGCGCGACCAGCGTCGAATGCGTTCCGATAAACGCGTTCTCGCCGATGACCGTCTTGTGTTTGGCGTACCCGTCGTAGTTGCAGGTGATCGTCCCGGCACCGATATTGGTTCCGACGCCCACGGTCGCATCGCCGATATACGTAAGATGCCCGGCGGCGACGTTTTCGCCGATGGTGGAACGGTTGATTTCGACGAAATTACCGACCCGCACCCCCTTTTCGAGCCGCGAGCCGGGGCGGATATGTGCGAAAGGTCCGATTTTGCAGTCGTCGCCGATGACCGCCGATTCGACGAAACACGCCCGCGCCCTGACATTATCGCCGACGGTCGAGTCGGTGATATTCGCGTTCGGTCCGAGAACACACCCTTCGCCGATTGCTGTTTTTCCGGCAAGGCGCGTGAGGGGTAAAAGCGTCGTGTCCTGCCCGATACTCACCCCGGCTTCGACATAGGTATTCGCCGGGTCCTCAATCGTCACCCCCGAAAGCATCAGGTCGCGCAGGATTCGGGTTCGCATCTTCGCCCCGATCTCGGCAAGTTCGACGCGGGTATTGACGCCCAGAATAACATCCGTGTCCGAGGAAATCACGGCGCGAACCGTTCGCCCCGCGTCTCGCAACAGTTTGAGTACGTCGGTCAGGTACAGTTCGCCCTGCGCATTGTTCGGCTTTAGATCGCGTAGCGCGGTAAACAGAGCGACCGCGTCGAACGCGAAAACCCCGGTGTTGATCTCGCCGATCTGCTTCTGCTCCGGGGTCGCGTCCTTCGCCTCCACGATTCCGAGCACCGCACCGCCTTCGTCCCGAACGATGCGCCCATACGCTCCCGCATCCGATAGTACGGCGGTCAACACGGTGGCGGTCGCACCGGTTTGAGCGTGCTCCGCAAGCAAAAGTTTCAGCACCGCGGCGGAAAGGAGCGGCGTATCTCCGGCGAGCACCAGCACCGTCCCGGTGAAACCGGTGAGGCTGCTTTCCGCCATTTGCACGGCGTGCCCGGTCCCTTTCTGCTCGGTCTGATAGGCATATTCTAACTCTCCCGCGCCGAAATGCTTGTCCATCGCGATGCGCACCGTTTCGGCTTCGTGCCCGATCACCGCGATGCGGCGTCCGACCCCGGCGTCGGTCAGAGCGGAAAGAATGTGCGCCAAAATCGGTCGCCCACAAACGGGGTGCAGAACTTTCGGCAAACGGGAGCGCATTCGGGTGGACTTGCCCGCCGCCAAAACAACAGCGGCGATTTGGGTCAGGGGCGCGGCAACATCTAACATGAGAGAGTGGTCAATCTTTCGGGCGTCAGGTTTTTCTACCGAACGCGGTTGTCTTCAGCGGGGAAAGACGCACGGATTATAGCACCGGGCGGGGGCAATGGCAACGTGGCAAAGACATCACGCTCGCCTAAGGGGGATGGACACCGAAGTTATAAAGAGCCGCCCGCAGATTGACAAGCCCCAGACGATTCAGTCGTAACCGTTGCACGGTTGCACGCCCTGTTGCCGTGATTCCGATGCTATCGGAACATAGGCTTGCGACATAATTCATCCCATCAAAGGAATTTCGAGTTCTTTAGCAATCTCGGCGAGGGATCTACCGCGCAAGCGAGCAAGACCCGCAATGCACTGCCAACGCCTTGCGTTCACTAACTCCACATCATCAATCAGATCGCTTAGTTGATTCAGTTCGTGTTCGGCCAGTTCACGTCGCGACTGCATGTCGAGCAGTGTGTCGCGTTTTGATCGTGCTTCCGGAGCGATGGGTGCATTTATAATTTGAAGAAGCTCCGCTTCCGATTCCGGAAGTACATCAGATCTGAGACGCTGACGGACACTACCAGCAAAAACGTGGACAGGTCTTTGCCACGTAATCGGGTGGCTTGTTGCAACTCCCCTTCCATTTCGGCGGACAAATCCAGCGGAATCGTTATAAAGATAGTATACCCCTTCCGAAGTACGCCAACATCGTCAAGGGTGGGGCGAAACGGCGACGGATAGCGCGTACAGGACACCGAAGAGCAGGTGTGACTGCGCGACGAACGGTACGTCGCCGGTCCGGTAGCCTTTGATAAGGACCGGGATGGTGAGCAGAACGGATAAGCAGGCAATCGGGAGCAAACGAAAAACAACGAGCGACACGACAATCGCGACCGGAGCGAAAAGGAGGACGGCGTAGAGAGCGCGATTCCCCCCTTCGCTCAGCATCGTCGCAACGGTTCGCACTCCCGCCGCCTGATCGTCGGCGCGGTCGCGGATGTTGTTGGCGTGCAGAATAGCGTCTACCAAAAACGTCAGCGGGAGAGACAGTAGCGCGATCTGCCCGACCTGCTCCGCGGTGCGTACCGGGGTTTGGACGCCATAAGCCCCCAGAGTCAAGCCAAAGCCGAAGGACAGCATGATCAGCAGATCCCCGAGCGCGAACCGCTTCAACAATGCCGCATATAAAACCGCGGCGAACGCCCCGAACGCCGCGAGCGGAACGATCAAAGTCAGCGTGGATGGAGCGATCACCAGCAAAGCGATTCCACAGACCGCCGCACCGATCAGTAGAACCGTCCCGAACGTAAACATTTCCTGTTTGCCGAGGAGGCCCTGCGTGAGAACACCGCTTCCCTGATCCGGCTTCGTGTCCACGCCGCGCACGAAATCGTAATAGTCGTTGAACACGTTCCCGGCGAGATGGGCTAAGGCACCGCCCACAAGGGTGAGTAACAGCGCGACGACCGAGAACGCCCCTTGACCATCCAGGACGAAATACCCCCGCGCCGCGAGTGCCGCGCCCAGCAGGATACTCACTACACTCGCCGGGAGTGAGTACGCCCGGAGAGCTTGTATATAGGCGGCGGATTTCGGCGTCGCTCGCGGTGTGGACACAGTCGGTACGGACATAGTTGCGGTCAGGCTTCTTTCACCTTGTCCAACATGTCTTATAGAAACGGGTTCCCGATTGCTACCCGTTTTGCGGCGGAGCGAACTCGGCGCGTATTTCCGGAGGAATCGGTCCGAAGTTACCGTTCGCTTTCCAGAGTTGTGTCGCCGCCGCAATAAATCGGTCGGCACTCGCTTCGTCGGCGAAAGCGCGGGTCGGGAATATGAGACCTTGAAGATGCGGTTGCTTCGACTGAATGAACAGATTCCCACGGGCGCGAAAAATCCCGCTCACCATCTTCCAAGGCACAAACATCGTCTTGTCAGCCATGTAGTCGTAAACGCCATCCGCACACAGATAAATCATACCGGGACGCTCCGAATCGTCTCGGGGGTACCTTTGCCAAACTGTCAAGATAGTGAACACGAACACAAACAGGGCGCACCCTGCCAGCGTCATCACGATACGCGCCGCAAGTTCGATGCCGGAAACCCGGTTGATGCTTGAACCGACCGTCCAGACCATGGTGTAGATCGGTAATTGTATGAGTCCGAGTTGTGTGCGACGATTCGTGAGCGCGTTATGCCATTCCGCCTGGAGTATGCTGTCGCGGCGTGATTTATAGGCGACGAAAAGAGAATCGGGGACGACACCAACCGCCCATGAATTCGTGGCTACGGACTCGTTGCTCGCCGTGGGAAACGATACTTTTTGACTCTTCCTGCGTTCCCAAAGCAGGCAGAGGACGAAGCATATCAGGAGGAACGCGGTTTGAATGATATGAATCAGTAGCAATGGTCGCGTCAATGTGAGGGATTTACCAGCCAGCGGGAGATTGATGAATATCGCCATCATCAAGAAAACGAGGGACCACGATATGTTGTTTTGTTGCGGCGGTGGACCGTCCGCACGCGGCGGGGTGCCTGATGTGGCGGGCAACGGTGTGCCAGACAGCAAGGGAGGCGGAGCGGATGTACTCATGGTAGCGATAGTTTCGCTGTCTCCTCGCTTCATCCCTTCTCATCCTGTTCGCGAGCGAATTCCGGGCAACGGACAATAGATAGGGTTTCGGCTACGATACGGAGGGAACGTATGCTATAATCACAAGACCGGAAACCGCAACGGCGCGGCGACTTTAGTAATTTAGAGCGATGCGAACCGTAGCCGAAACCGCGAAAGCGTATGTCCCGCCCGATGCGCCGCCCGTGCCGCTTCGCACCGCACCGTTCCCACCGGAAGCGGTCGCGGTGAATATTGCCCTGCTCCGGGCGACACACTTCGCGAATTATATCTACCAGCGCGGGGCGCGTGAGGTGACGACATGTCTGCGCCTCGTTTCTCCTCCCGAGCGGGGGTACCAGCAGCTTCTTGCCGAGGAACTTCGCGCCGCCCCGACACCCCACTCCACTCCGCGCTTCACCGACGAATGGGGCAATGCCGTGATCGAGATCCATCAGGAGCGGGTACAGGCACATCAAACCCTGGTGGTGGCGTCGTTGATGGAGACGGTGTGTGCGTATGGTGAGGACGGGCTTCCGGTTCCGACGCCGGTTCCGACCGGCTCGCATGCCGCCCGTCCCGTGAACGACTATTTGCCATTTACCAACTTGACCACCCCCGATGATCGTCTCATCCAATCCGCCCGCGATGTCGCCACCGAGACCGCCGATCTGGCACCGCTCCCGCGACTCAAAGCGTTTTCTGATTTTGTTCACCGCCAGATGCACTTCCAATCCGGGACAACCGGGGTCGGGACCAGTGCGGCAGAAGCGTGGGAGAACAAGCGCGGTGTTTGTCAGGATTACACGCACATCCTGATCACGCTCTGCCGACTGAATAACATTCCTGCCCGCTATGTTTCCGGGTGTGTTCCGGGAGAAGGTGTGATGCACGCTTGGACGGAGGCGTGTTTGCCACACCCGACCGTGCCGGACCTGCTCTGCTGGTGGCCGGTGGATGCGACGTATAATAAGTGGGTATCAGAACGATACATTTCTATCGCCGCCGGGCGCGACTACCGCGATATCGCACCGACCTATGGCTCGTATTTCGGCGGATCGAATACGTTGAAACACCGTAGCCAGATCGTGTTGGAACAAAAATCGTTGTATCTGCTCCCAAGGTGACACTGTTTTCGGGTAACTATCGCCGGTAGTTCCGGCGATGTGTGCGGATGTTTTGATTCTGTGGGGGCGACCTCCTCCGGAAAGTTGGGAAAACCGTGTTTGTTACCGTTTCCGCTACCGCCGATTACGATCTACCGGTGGAGACATTTCTGTTGCTAATGATAGAACCGCGCGTTGCGGGGGAGACACACCGCGTGGTGCGCGAATCATTACGCACTACCCCGACGCCGTTCGCTCGTCTCGATGTGGATACTTGCGGCAACCCTTTTCGCCGATTTCTTGCCCCGAAGGGCTTTTTCTGCTTCGATTTCAACGCTACCATCGAGGTTGAGCCGAACCCCGCGTTGTCAAAAGACGCGACAGAGACCGCACCGCAGCAATTGCCGGTAGACGTATTGCCGTTCACACTTCCGTCGCGCTACTGCCCTTCTGACAGACTGATTGCCTTCGCCAGCAGCGAGTTTGGAAGAAAGAAGACCGGGGCGGCGAAAGTTCAGGCAATCGCGGACTGGATCAACGCCAAAATCCGTTATGAGTACAACACGACGGACGCTTCGACGAGTGCCGAGGAAGTGATTTTAAAACGCGCGGGCGTTTGCCGGGATTTCGCGCACCTTGTGGTGGCTTTGTGCCGGGCGATGTCGCTCCCGGCGCGTTATGTTTCGGGGTACTGCTTGGGTCTGGACCCGCCCGATTTTCATGCGTGGGCGCAGGTCTACCTGAGCGGAAAATGGCACAACATAGACGCGACCTTTGCCGGGACACGCCCCGCACTGGTGCCTATCGCCTACGGGCGCGATGCCGCCGATGTTTCGCTACTGACCCTATGGTCGCCCGCCACAGTGCGAGAACAGTCGGTCGCGGTCTACGAGATCCATGAGGAGGATATTCTCACCACCACAGACTGAACACGGAAAAACCGCCCGACATATGAAATATCGGGCGGTTTCGCTATCGCGCCGTTACCCCGGCGGGTTTTGCGGCAACGCCGGGTTTGGTGCCGGTGCCGGTGGTGGGTTGTTGGGGTCCGGCGCAGGATTGGGTTGCGGATTCGGATCAGGTACCGGAGCCGGTGCCGGGTTCGGATTCGGCATGGGTGCCGGGTTCGGATTCGGCGCAGGCGCGGGATCCGGCACAGGTGCCGGTGCTGGTTGCTTCGGTGCCGGAGCTACGGGTGCGGGCGGCGGTTGCGTTTGCGCTCGCGTCGCCGCATCGGCATCACGGGCATTCCCCCGAACCACGACCGGCGGTGCTACGTCCGTTTCGAGTAAAGCCTCACGTAACTGCGCGGTCAGAAACTCTTTCGCCCCGGTCGCATATAGCGATGCGGCTTTCTTGAGGCGGTTCTCCTCGTCCGCGCTCTTCGCCTGTCGCGCCGCGGACTTGAGCAGTCGCACATCGTTCGCGGCTTGCTCGGATGATACGATTAAAGCACGATCCGTGGAGTTGCTAACAATGCCGTTATTCGGGGCGGATGTGCCGATGGTGCGCAGGAGATCACCGAAAGCCTGATTTGCCGCGCTGTAAGACACCCGTACCGCAGTCGGGCCGATATTCCCCCGGACACTGGCGGCTTGCTGGTATTGCGATGCCCGCTGCAACAAACCTTGCATTCCCTGCACATTACTCGTGAGCGAGTCTGCGGTTCCGTTCACCCCGCTCGCGTTGTTCCCGTTCGCGGGTGGTAGTCCGGGGAACTGTGCGTCTTGTCGTGCTACCGCGACACCGGTCGTCGCAAATGTGAATAACGCGGCGACCGCGAGAACCCGCTTCGCCTTTTTGGTTTCGTAGAGGTGGAGCATTTTGCTCTCCTTTCTTCGTTCACGATTTGGCACACTCGTGATTGAGCGTACACCAGGACCATAAATTAGTAGATATTTTTCTACTGACTTTTCCGAAATATCTACCGTCACAACCGGGCAACATGACCGATAAATCACGTTGCCCGATAGACTGTGTTGTTAAAAACCGTACGGAAATCCGCTGCCGAACGACAACCCACCTGCGTTCTGGTTGCCGAAACTATATGCGCCCGGGTAACCAACGACGCCGACACCTGGCGAGAAAAACCCGCTGTTGTTAAAGTAGCCGTTGCCAGGGTAGCCCGCGTTGTTCGATTGCGGGAAGCCGTAGCTACCGACACCATACCCCGTGGCGGCATACCCACCAGGAATAACGGGCGGATTAGAGCCAGCGAAACCGGGTGCTACGAACTGCGGTGCATAGGGATCGCCTGTTCGTGCCGCATTGGTGTTCTGTGCGTTTGCTACCGCATTCGCCTCCGCTGCTGCCGCGGCCGCCGCGACACGCGCATCAATCGCCGCCTGCGCATCCGCCGCCTTTTGTGCTACCGCATCGGTATATAGCTGTCGCGCCCGATTTTCGGCGGCACGACGGCTACCCGACATCTTCACATAGACCGGCTTGCTCTTCTTG